>JAEYYJ010000039.1 GCA_023430845.1 Pseudomonadota bacterium | reverse complement strand
GCCACATCAACACGGGTTCGCGATCGTCAGACCGGTCCGTCTTCGCGATAGCGGCCGAAACTCGTTGATCCATCCTTGCCGAACAGAATGACATCATACGTCTCTGGTGCGCCGCCTTCCATGCCCGGCGACCCGATCGGCATGCCGGGCACGGCGAGGCCGAGCGCATCAGGCTTTTCATTGAGCAAACGCTTTATGGCGTGCGCGGGAACATGTCCCTCGATGATGTAGTTTCCCAATTGAGCCGTGTGGCAAGAGGCGAGCGCATTAGGGACGCCGAGGCGCGCCTTGACCGCGGACATTTCGGGTGTGTTGGTGATGCGGCTGACGAAACCGTGGTGTCTCAGGTGCGCGATCCAGCCGCTGCAGCAACCGCAGTTCGGGTCCTTGTAGACATGGAGCACCACCTGACTCTGGGCGTGCGCGGGCAGTGCTAGACCCAGTGTCATGCCACTCAAGAGGCCGAGCATGGTGCGACGGGAATATCGGGCATTGGTTTGGGGCATGTGGTCCTCCATGGGCGTCCGAGAGGCGATCAGCGATCGGAGCGGCTCAGCACTTCCATGAGCTCGGCCACCTTCTTCTCCTGCTCGGCCTTGCTGCCGCTGGCAATGGCATGACGGACGCAGTGATCGACATGGTCGCGCAGCACGGATTCCTCGACGCGCCGTAGAGCAGCGCGGACCGCGGCGATCTGCGTGACGATATCGATGCAGTAGCGGTCTTCCTCGACCATGCGGGCGAGGCCGCGCACCTGCCCCTCGATGCGATTGAGGCGCTTGAGGCGCGACGATTTTGCGTCATGTTTCATGGCTTGACCGATACCCTATGGGGGTATATGTGTCAACTAATACCCCCATAGGGTATCCTGGAATTCGAGCCGGATACGCGCGGAAGGTCATCATGAGTGAGCACGAGCACCACGGATCACACGGCGGTAGCTGCTGCGGCGGCCACGGCAATGCGAAGCCCGCGCCGGAGGTCAAGGACCCAGTCTGCGGCATGACTGTGGACCCGCACACGGCGAAGCATCGCCACACGCACGAGGGACGGACCTACTATTTCTGCGCGGCGCGCTGTCGTGAGAAGTTCATCGCCGATCCGATGAAGTATCTTGCGCCCGAGAACGCGCCGCCGCCGGAGCCCGTACCAGAAGGCACGATCTATACCTGCCCCATGCATCCCGAGATCCGGCAGGAGGGGCCGGGCTCCTGCCCGATCTGCGGCATGGCGCTCGAGCCGGACATCGTGACGGCGGAGAGCGGACCGAATCCCGAGCTCATCGACATGACGCGGCGGTTCTGGATCGGCCTGGCGCTTGCGCTGCCCGTATTCATGCTCGAGATGGGCGGCCACCTCATCGACCTGCACCAGTGGATCGGTCAGCAGACATCGAACTGGATACAACTCGTGCTGGCGACACCCGTCGTGCTGTGGGCGGGCTGGCCATTCTTCGAACGCGGCTGGGCATCGATCAAGTCGCGCAATCTCAATATGTTCACGCTCATAGCGATCGGCACGGGCGTGGCGTGGCTCTACAGCATTGTCGGCACGATCTGGCCCGGCCTGTTTCCCGCATCCATGCGCGGGCATGATGGCTCCGTCGCCATTTATTTCGAAGCGGCAGCCGTCATCACGGTGCTCGTGCTGCTCGGGCAGGTGCTGGAGTTGCGCGCACGCGAACAGACGAGCGGTGCCATTCGCGCGCTGCTCGACCTTTCGCCGAAGATGGCGCGCCGC
Organism: Pseudomonadota bacterium; assembly: GCA_023430845.1. Taxonomy (GTDB): domain Bacteria; phylum Pseudomonadota; class Alphaproteobacteria; order Rhizobiales; family Hyphomicrobiaceae. Next base: position 2,505 of record JAEYYJ010000039.1, on the reverse strand, counting down.
ATTCGCGAGGATGGCACGGATGAGGATGTGAACCTTGATGAGGTCATGGCCGGCGAGCGCCTGCGCGTCAGGCCCGGCGAGCGCGTGCCTGTCGACGGTGAGATACTGGAAGGGCGCAGCGCACTCGACGAGTCCATGGTCACCGGCGAGTCCATGCCCGTGACGAAAACCACAGGCGACAAGGTCATCGGTGGTACGATCAACCAGTCGGGCGGCTTCGTCATGCGCGCCGACAAGGTCGGTCGTGACACCATGCTCGCGCGCATCGTGCAGATGGTGGCAGAGGCGCAGCGCAGCCGCGCGCCCATCCAGCGATTGGCGGATCAGGTGTCGGGATGGTTCGTGCCCGCCGTGATCGCGGTATCAGTGCTGGCATTCATCGCATGGTCAGTCTGGGGGCCGGAACCGCGCCTGACATTCGGTCTCATTGCGGCAGTGTCGGTGCTCATCATTGCCTGCCCGTGCGCGCTGGGTCTCGCGACGCCCATGTCGATCATGGTCGGCGTTGGTCGTGGCGCGCAGTCGGGTGTCCTGATCAAGAACGCCGAGGCACTGGAACACATGGAGAAGGTCGACACGCTGGTCGTAGACAAGACCGGCACGTTGACCGAGGGCCGGCCGAGCGTCGTGGCGCTACAGGCGGTATCAGGTCTCGACGAAAGCGAGTTGCTGCGTCTCGCCGCTAGTCTCGAGCGGAGCAGCGAGCATCCGCTCGCCGACGCGATCGTGCGTGCCGCAGAGGAACGCAATCTGACGCTCGCCAATCCCGAGAATTTCGACTCGCCCATCGGTAAAGGTGTCGTCGGTACTGTCGAGGGTAAGGCGCTCGTGATCGGCAATCGGCGCATCATGGCAGATGCACATATCGACACGGCTGCGCTCGACGCGAGTGCCGACGATATGCGCCGCGATGGTGCTACGGCTATTTATGTCGCCATCGATGGCAAGGCGGCAGGCCTTATCGCGATCGCCGATCCTGTGAAAGCGACGACGCCGTCGGCCATTGCCGCGCTCAAGGAAGCGGGCATTCGCGTCGTCATGCTCACGGGCGACAACAAGACCACAGCCGAGGCCGTGGCGCGCGAGCTCGGCATTCCCGAGGTCGAGGCAGAGGTGCTGCCGGAGGACAAGAGCAAGGTCGTCGCACGCCTGCGCAAGGAGGGGCGTGTTGTCGCCATGGCCGGTGATGGCATCAATGATGCGCCGGCACTCGCGGCCGCAGATGTTGGCATAGCCATGGGAACGGGCACGGACGTCGCCATGGAGAGCGCTGGCGTGACTTTGCTCAAGGGCGATCTCGGCGGCATCGTGAAGGCGCGGCATCTCTCGGCAGCGACCATGAGCAACATCCGCCAGAATCTGTTCTTCGCCTTCATCTACAACGCTGCGGGTGTGCCGGTGGCGGCGGGTGTGCTCTATCCGGTCTTCGGCATTCTGCTCTCGCCCATCATCGCAGCCGCCGCCATGGCGCTTTCATCGGCAAGCGTCATCATGAACGCGCTGCGGCTCCGGCAAGTGAAGCTCTAACGCGCGTTACACAGCGATTGCGGTGGCGAACAGGGCAGCCGCCAGAACCGCCGCAATCGTGCGCACGTGGTTCCACCACGTCCAAGCCTTGAGGTAGTGCGACCATGTCGAGGCGAGTGTGGCATCGGTCAGCGCCGTTGCGGCAAGCTTCTCGTTCAGCGGCACATTGCGGACGATCGTGACGCCGAGTGTACCGAAAAGATAAAGAACGGCCGCGATCCGACTGAGCACGGCTCCGGGTGCACCCCACACGTTCGGTGTTCCCACCGCGACGATGAGAGCAATCACGCCGGTGCCGAAGAAGACCGTGAAGAAGAGGGGGTTCAGCACGGTCACATTGATCCGCTGCATGACCTTGGCGCCCTCCGTGACGGGAACCTGCGCCAAGGCTTTCATGATGAAGCTCGAAAACGCGAAGAAGATGCCGCCGACGAGACCGGTGCCGGTCGTTGCCGTGACCAGGAGCAGAATTTCGAGCCAGTCCGGCATTGGCTTTTCCTTCGAGTGATGCGTACTGCTGGCGAGACTAATGTATGTGACTGCCGCCATTCACGTCGATGACCGCGCCGGTAACATAGGCCGAAAGCGACGAGGCCAGGAACAGGCACACGCCGGCAACATCCTGCGGCTGTCCCGCGCGCCCCAGCGGTACCGAGGCGATGATCTGTGTCTGTGCCTCCTTGCTAAGCTTGCCGCCATGGATGTCGGTCTCCACGAACGAGGGGCAAATGACATTCGCCCTCACGCCCTTTGGGCCAAGCTCGCGCGCCAGAACCCTCGTCAGGCTCATTACGCCGCCCTTCGCGGCGGCGTAATGCGCACCTCCGAAGAGACCGCCACCGCGCTGGGCCGCGACCGACGCGATGTTGATGATTGAGCCGGTGCCGGCCGCAATCATCGATCGTGCGGCAGCCTGGCAGACGTGGAACGTGCCGCGCAGGTTCACGTCCATCATCGCGTCGTAGCGGTCCGATGCGA
>JAEYYJ010000027.1 GCA_023430845.1 Pseudomonadota bacterium | reverse complement strand
CCTCGGGCCTGCGTGTGTCTGTGGTCGGCCTCGGCTGCAACAATTTCGGTGCCAAGCTCGATCTCGAAGGCTCGCGCAAGGTCATCCACAAGGCGCTCGATGCCGGCATCACGCTGTTCGACACGGCGGACATGTACGGCGGCCGCGGCGGCTCCGAGAAGATCATCGGCGAGGTGCTCGGTGCGCGACGCAAGGACATCGTGCTCGCAACCAAGTTCGGCTGGGAGATGGATGATGAGGGCCGCAAGCGGGGAGCATCGCGGCGCTATATCATGAGCGCGGTGGAAGACAGCCTGAAGCGGCTCAAGACGGATTGGATCGACCTCTATCAGTACCACAAGCCCGATGCGTTCACCCCGCTCGAGGAGACCATGGCGACGCTCGACGATCTCGTACGCCAGGGCAAGGTGCGCTACGTCGGCTGTTCGAACATGCCTGCGTGGCAGGTCGCCAAGTCACAGGAGATCGCGCGGGCGCGCAACATTAACGCGTTCATCTCGTGTCAGGATGAATACAGTCTCGTGGTGCGCGATGTGGTGGAGCCGCAGCTCGCAGCCGCCATGGAGCATTACGGCCTCGGTCTGCTGCCGTTCTTCCCACTTGCGAGCGGGCTCCTGAGCGGCAAGTACGCGCGCGGCAACATGCCGGCGGACGGCCGTCTCTCGCAGGCTCAGCGATGGGCCGACAAATACCTCAACGAGGGTAATTGGACGAAGGTCGAGAAGCTCGAAGCCTTTGCCAAAGCGCGTGGGCGCACGCTTCTGGAGCTCGCCTTCAGCTGGCTGGCGTGCAAGGCGCCGGTGACGAGCGTCATCGCCGGCGCGACGACGCCTGCGCAGGTCGAGGCCAATGTGAAGGCCGCCGACTGGCAGCTCACGCCCGAGGAAATGGCGGAGATCGACAAGATCACTGCAGCGTAGTCATCGCGCCGCCCCTCTCGTCGCCTGCGGCGAGAGGGGTTGCTACCTTTCTAGCTTGACGGCGCGCGAATGGCCGTGCGCCGTCTTCTCCCAGAGATGCGGCGCGGTGATGAGTTGCAGCAGCGCGCGATAGCTGGCGAAGGAGATGAGCAGCCAGTAGGCGGGCATGAGCAGCGCCTGCAGCGAGAGCTGTCGCCATCCGCGCTGCCATGACGCCACCGCTGCCGCGAGCATCGCGCTGACGTATCCCAGGCCCAAATTCGCGAGACCGATCCAGACGAGCGCCCGCTCCATGGTGCTCGCCGAGGGCGCAAGCAGGTTCCCCGTGAATGCAAGCCAGCCGACAATGGCGAGTACGATCGGGTGAACGAGCGCCGACAGCAGCATCCCGCCAATCAATACGTGCAGACCGAACTGCGAGCGCCAGTCGAGCGCCTGTCTTCGCTTCGCGCTACGCCGCGTGTGCACGAGATAGGTCTGCATCCAACCCTTGAGCCAGCGCGTGCGTTGGGGAATCCAGCTCCGCAGCACAATTGGCGCTTCCTCCCACGTCGTCGACGCGATCGTGAGCGTGCGATAGCCGCCGCGCGCAAGGCGGAAGCCGAGATCGGCGTCCTCCGTCACGTTGTAAGGATCCCAGCCGCCGACCTCCTTCAGCCGATCGACGCGGAAATGGTTCGACGTGCCGCCGAGCGGTATCGGCATGCCAAGCCGTTGTAGAGACGGCAACTGCGCATCGAAGAGCGAAGCATATTCGAGTGCGAACTGACGCGGCAGCCAGCCCTGCGCCGTGTTGTGTATGCCGAGACGCGCCTGCACGCAGGCAACCTCGGGACCACCCTCCGCGAATGCGGCCAGCGCCCGGCGAAGCTGATCGGGCTCGGGAATGTCCTCGGCGTCATAGACGACGACATAAGGACTACGCACGAGCTCGAGCGCATAGTTGAGCGCCTTGGGTTTGGTGCGCGGACCTTTCTGCGGCACGACGACGGGCCGGATATTTCCCGGCAAATCGAGAGCGTCGAGTGCGGCACGCGTCTCGGTATCGCTGGCTTCGAGGACGATCAGCACCTCGAGCTTGGCGGCTGGATAGTCGAGTGCCGCCATGGCCGCGACGAGATCGGGCAGGATCTCGGCCTCACGATAAAGCGGCACCAGCGCGCTGTAACGTGGCAGCTCGGTATCGGGAACGCCTGAGAGCGCGCGACCGGAGCTGACAGGTGAGCCGCGCGCGAGTTCGAGCACAGCAGCGGTGCGCAATAGCACGACGCACAGAAATGGCAGGGTCAGAAGGACCATGACGATGGGCACAATGGTCTCCGGAGCGACCAAAGTGCCGCCGAGAAACAAACCGAGTGCGACAGCTGCCAGCAGCGCCTGCCAGGTTTCCGCACCGTAGCGCGCGGAAGCCGCGGGATCGGCCCGCCAGAGACCCTCTATGGCATGGTCGATCAGGGCCGCCTCCGCGCCGGCCATGTGGATCGCATCCACCTCGCGGCGCGTCGCCAGAACAGGATGCTGCCCCGGCAGGAGGAGCGAGACGGCCTCGCGGATGACCCGCGGGCGCGCGGCATAGGCACTGATCACGACCTCACCTGGCCGCCGCGCCCGACCAGGCGCCCCACCAGAAGATCTGCCGAGCCAGTTCATGCCGAGGGTCGCCCCGAGTGCAGCGACATACGCCCCCTCCTCGATCCACCCGAGCGCGATCATTACCTCATGTGGAAGTACGCCCCATGCGTCCGCAATGCGCTCGGCTCGCCCGAGGGTCGCAAGATCGATCGCGCGGCCGACCAGAAAGGCATACTCGCTCTCCGGCGCCTCTACTGGGGCGGCCCAAACCCGGCCGATGCGCTGTCGTACGCTGCGGAGGCGCGCTAGAATGCTGCGCTGGCGGGGCGATTCTCGTCGAATCACGCGTCTGCGGAGACGAGGCGCTGATTGCGCGGATGTTTGGTCCATGGCAGCAATCTCGCCGCGCTGGCAGCGCCGCCGTGACGACGTATGCCCGTGAAAATGACTTGCGCGGCGCGCCGGCATATCGGATCGAAGATCGGTCCGTGCTGTCTGCGCCGCTGAATGGGAACATGAAGTGCGCAGATCGATCATAAGTGCCGTTCTGGCGGGTGCAATCGGAATATTGATCGCCGATCAATTTTCGTTGGCGCCGCGCGCTTCGGCCCAGGCACCCGCAGACTCCCAGACGGATGCTCCCAGCATTGCGCCACCGGCCGCGCCGCCCGGGGCCGGGCCGCGCCGGTTTGCGATCCGTTTCCTCACGGACAGCGAATTCCCGCCATTCCACTACTACGACGAGGACGGGGTGCTCACCGGCTTCGATGTCGATCTTGCCCGCGCCATCTGCCTGGAACTCGGCACGCAGTGCGACATCCGTGCGCGGCCTTGGAACGAGTTGCTGCCGACACTGCGCAGGGGCGAGGCCGATGCCGTCATCGCGGCCCAGCGCATCACGCCATCGCTGCTCAAGGAGTTCGATGTCTCGGACCGCTACTTCTATACGACCGCATGGTTCGCGGGTTTGCGTGGCGGCCAGCGCCTGACCATCACGCCCGAACAGCTCGAGCGCCGGCGTATTGCGGTCGCGCGCGGCAGCCCGCATGAGGCTTATCTGAGAACCTTCTTCCGCGAGAGCGCCATCGAGACGACGGAGGATGTCGAGCAAGCGCGCGAGGCCGTGCGCCAGGGACGCGCCGATCTGGTCTTCGGTGACGGGATCGGGCTGGTGTTCTGGGTCAACGGGTCGGTGTCGCAAGACTGCTGCGAGCTCAAGGGCGGCCCCTTCTTCGAGCCGAAATTCTTCGGCGACGGCCTTGCCATTACGGTCCCGCAGCAGGACGTCGAGCTCAAACGTACGATCAATCGGGCGCTGGAGCGCCTCAGGCGCAACGGGCGTTACGAGGAGCTGATGCTGCGCTACTTCCCGAACAGGATCTTCTGATCGCAGCCTCCGATCAAATACGCTCGATCAGATACCCTGGCCCTCGACCTCGCGCGCAAGGTCCTCGGCCATGCGCTCCCCACCTTCCCAATAGGGATGCACTTCGAGAAGCTGCTTGACGACGCTCAGCGCGCCCTTGGCATTGCCGGTCTGCCGCCAGATCTGAGCGAGGCCGTCGAGCGCGCGGAAATGGTTCGGCTCGAGCGCCAGCGCGCGCCTCAGATCGCCGACCGCGGATGCCATATCATTGCGGGCGAAGTGGATGTAGGCGCGCCGATTGAAGCCCTCGGCATAGTCCGGCGCGAGTTGCACGACGTAGTCGAGAAACTTTAGCGCCTGGTCGTGGTCCTTGGTGCCCAGCGACTTCGAGGCGCGCTGCATCAGCAGATTGACGGTATCGCTGCCCGAATGCGCCCAGAGACGCTCGATGGTCGCCTGGATCTTCTTCGCGGCCTCGGGCGAGTCGGCCGTGGCGAGATGAGCATAGAGATCGCCGAGCAGCTTCGACTTCTCGTCCGCCGTGCTCGGCATACGGTCCGGCAGGCGGCCGGCCGCCGGCGCATCGGCGTCATCGGGCGGCGCAGGCGTGGCCTCCGGGGCCTCCTGCGGTGCGGCTGGTGGCGCGGGCTGCTGGGCGCTGGCATCACTCGCCCAAGTGCTCAATGCGATCGCAAGCGCGGCCCCAAGAACCGCGAAAGTGCGCGACATGCCAAGCCTGCTCTTTGTTTCACCGTTCATTAATTCAGAATAGCGCCACCCGAACAGGGCGTCAAAAAGGCCACGCACACCGCACTGATCACAATCAGGTTAACGAGCCAGCGTGCCAAAATGACGTGCGATTAGCACATCATTAAATCCCCCCTCCGATAATCGGACCTCAGGTGCCGGATTGGCGTTTCCGCCAGTGCCGCCACGGCCTGCCATCTGCTGAAGTCGCTGTTGTCATGAAGGCATAAGGATTTCCATGTCGCTTCAACCTGCCATGCCCGCAGCCCAGAGCAGCAGCAGCATTCTCGCCCGCGCCCCGGCCGACCGCAGACGACACAAGCGCGTCGCGCTGACACTGCTCGGCCGCTTCATGCGCGCGAACAAGCAGGAATACCCGTGCAAGCTCTCTGACGTGTCAGCGGGCGGCGCAGCCATCATGGCGCCTGTCGAGGTCGAGGAAGGCGAGCGGATCGTTGCCTACTTCGATCAGCTCGGCGGCCTCGAAGGCACCGTTGCGCGCTTGTTCGAAGGTGGTTTTGCCATCCAGCTCGTCGCGACACAGCACAAGCGGGAAAAACTCGTTGCGCAGCTCACGTGGCTCATCAACCGCGGCGAACTCACGGGCGAGGACGAGCGCAAACACGAGCGGCTCGTGCCGGGCAACCGGGAATCCATGATGAAACTCGACGAGGGCATCGTCGTTCCCGTCCGCGTGCTCGACGTGTCCATCTCGGGCGCGTCGATCGGCACCGAGGCCCGCCCGCCGATCGGGCAGGAGATCGTTCTCGGCAAGCTGCGCGCGGTGGTTGTGCGCCATCACAGCAAGGGCATCGGCGTCCGGTTCAGGGACATCCAGAACCCGGCCGCTCTTCGCAATCATTTCGACTAGGCGACGGGGTGAAAAGGATGCCGACCGCTGCAACGGCTTCGGTATGCAACACGTTATCGGATTGGCTTCAATTCGAGGAAATTTCGGGCCGCTTTTACCTCAAATGCCGCGCGTCGACTTGGGGGTCGCCTAACGTCTGACTGCTAGTGTGTTCTTCGATCGAGGGGAGTTTCGAAGTCATGTTGCCGGCGTCAAGACTGCTGTTGGGTATTGCAAGTGGCGCGCTGTTGGCCATGGTCGGCAGCGCTGACAGTTTTGCCCATCGCCAGACCCCGGAACCGCGCCTGTCGGCCTTCATGCGCGTGTATGGGCCGACGCTGCCCCCGTTCGGCTTCGTGAGCTTTTGCGACCGCCACCCAGCCGAATGCAAGCAGCAATCATTCGAGGATACGCGCTTCGAGCTGACCGACGAGCGACGCGAGCAGCTCGATCACGTCAACCGATCGATCAATCGGCTGATCGAGCCCGCGACCGACCAGGAGATCTATGGCGTCGCGGAGTACTGGACCATCCCTATGACGCGCGGCGATTGCGAGGACTATGCGCTGCTGAAGCGCCAGGTGCTCATGCAGCGCGGCTGGCCTGCGAGCGCCCTCCTGATCACCGTCGTCCGCGATGAGAAGAACGACGGCCATGCCATCCTGACGGCGCGCACGTCCAGGGGCGACTTCATTCTCGACAACAAGTTCGATGACGTGCGGCCCTGGCACGGCGTGGGATACACCTACGTCATGCGCCAGTCGTACATCAATCCGAAGGTCTGGGTGTCGCTCGACAGCCGCGACAGCCGCACGCCCGATCATATCGCCGGCGTACGCAAGGACGTGCCAAGGCGCTAAGGCCGGACACCTCGTCGGCCTAGCTCAGCCTTGCGGCTTGAGAGTTGTCGTGTAGCGCTTCCAGCGCGCCATGTAGTCCGCGACACCACCGTCGACACGCTTGCGATCCTCGGCCGTCACTTCGCGCGCAACCTTGCCGGGCGTGCCGAAGACGACGCTGTTCGGTGGAATAACCTTGCCCTCGGGGATGAGCGCGCCGGCGCCGACCATGGCGCCTGCACCAATGCGCGCGCCATTGAGGACGATGGCACCGATGCCGATCAAGGCTCCGCGACCGATGTGGCAGCCGTGGAGCATGGCAGTGTGGCCGATCGTACACTCTTCCTCGATGACCATCGGAAAACCGGGGTCGACATGGAGGACGCAATTTTCCTGGATGTTCGTGCGGGCGCCGATGCGGATCGGCTCGTTGTCGCCGCGAATGACGGCGCCGAACCAGACACTGACGTCCTCCTCGATGCTTACCTGGCCAATCACGACAGCCGTTGGCGCAATCCAGCACTGGCCGGACGCAGGCAGCGTAACGGCGTTATCGCCGAGCTTGTAAAGAGGCATCGAGGGCTCCAGCAGGCGGCGATCAGGCGCCTTCTTCGAGATCGTAGTCGAGGATCGTCATGCTGACCTGATACGCGGTCTCGCCATCCTCGAGATCCTTCGAGACGACGCCGACAAACTCGCCGCCGACGTAAAGCTCTGCCGCGTCGTTGGCACGCTGGCGGGCGCGCACCTCGACGCTCGTGTTCGAGAGCATCTTGCGTAGGTAGTCCTGCAGCTTGTCCAGCTCAGGTTTCGTCAGCGCATTCGACTTGGACGCGCCCTTGGGTCCCGCCGCCATAAATCACTCCTTCATCGGCGAGCACATGCGGCCCGCATCACTCGCCACACTTCGCCGTCAGCAGCCGCAATCACCGGGCTTCAGACGCTGGTCCATGTTACGTGCCGGCTCCGGGCAGCCCGCCGGGCCGACGATCCTCGCCGGCACGCCGGCAACGGTCGATTGCGGCGGCACATCCTGAAGCACAACGCTGCCAGCGGCCACGCGGCAGCAATTGCCGACCGAAATGTTACCAAGCACCTTGGCGCCGGCGCCGATCATGACGTTGTCGCCTATCTTCGGATGGCGATCGCCGGTTTCCTTGCCGCTACCGCCGAGCGTCACGCCATGCAGAAGCGAGCAATGATCGCCGATGACCGCGGTCTCGCCGACCACGATCGCCGTCGCATGGTCGAACATCAGGCCCTTCCCGATGCGGGCAGCCGGATGAATATCGACGGCGAAAATGCGGGAGCTCTGGCTCTGCAGATAGAGAGCGAAATCCTGTCGCCCCTGGTTCCACAGCGCGTTGGCGAAGCGGTGCGTCACGAGCGCATGGAAGCCCTTGAAGTAGAGCAGCGGCTCGATATAGCGGTGGCAGGCCGGGTCGCGGTCGTAGACGGCGGCGAGGTCGGCGCGGAAGCAGTGGCCGATCTCAGGCCGCTCGCGCAGAACATCCTCGAACGTGTGCCTGATCAGTCCGGCGTCGACGTCAGCGTGGTTGAGACGCTGCGCAAGACGGTGGCAGACAGCATCCTCGAGGCGCTCGTGGCTGAGAATGGTTGCATAGATGAACCCGCCGAGCGCCCGCTCGGCCGTCATAACAGCCTCCGCTTCGGCGCGGATGGACTGCCAGATGGGATCGTAAGCCTCGATCCGGCCGCTTGGCGCGGCGTGCGATGAGATGGCCATGATCACAATTCTCCTTGGGCGCGCAGGGGCAAGAACCTGGGCCGCCAACCCGGCGCCTTCCGTTCCAGAGGCGCGCGGTCACGTTAGTATGCAGGTAACTACCGGGGATGTGTTAGTCAATCGTTGGGCTCCGAGCTCGCTAACAGACCTGCCTGGAGGCACCTTTCGACCGCCGCATCGCCACGAGTGCAAATTGCGCGCACCGAACAACCAATAATATCAATTAGATAAGAATCGGCAACAGCCCATGTCCTCCCGCTGCAAACGGTAGGAGGGAGGATGGACACGCCGCCCTGCTTCAGTTCCCGAAGAACGAAGACAGCAGATTCGGCGAGGGCGCTGGCTTGAAGGGCGTCATGGCCGCAGCGACCTGCGTATAGAGGCCGGGCAGCCACTCCGGCTTGGTCGGATCCGCTGACGGGATGCCATTCTTGCGGAAATCGCTCGGTGCAATGACGACCTTCACGTTGGGAAGGCCGACGTTGGCCGCAATGACGAACAGCTCCTCGGCCGCTTCATCACCGACGGCGATGCAGCCAGCGGATACGGCCTTGCCGTGGAACATGATATCGCCGCCAAGATCCTTGCGCTTATCCTTTGCGGCCATCTGGCGGTCGAAGGCGTTGGGATAGTTCACCCGCAGCGAAACGTGATAGCGGCTGGCCGGATTGAGATACGAAATGCTGTAAATGCCTTCAGGCACCTGCTTGTCGCCTTGCTGCAGCTTCGGCCCCGACTTGCCGCTCGCCGCAAGCACGCGATAGCGATGAACGAGCTTCCATTCGCCGTCCGCTGGCCGTGCGTGCAGCTCAACGGCCCGCTCGTCCTTGATCGTCACGAATGCAACCTCAGCGGGCGGCCAGGCTACCTTGGCGGCGCGGAACTTCGATTCCAGCCGCGGGACCGCCCCCGGCGAAATCTCAGCCAGCTTCCGCGCCAAACGATAGTCACGCAGCGGCGCGCTGGCCTTCGGCATAGTCCATGCCGAGGCCTGCGGTGGCCGGACGGCGAGCCGCGGCGGCTCGATGAGCGGGATGACACGCTCGACGCGCGTTTCCGTCGACCAAGGTGTGGCCACTTCGTCGGCCAGCGTCTTCAGCGGCGCGACGGCAACGGGAACGATCTCGATTTTCGGCTCGCCCCAGCGCAGATCGCCGATGTCGAGCGATACATAGGTAAAGCGATCGGCGCCGGCGGGCATCTCCGGGCTCGGGATCACCAGCGCCTCGGCTGGGATCTTCACGATCGTCTGGGCAGGCTCCTGCGGCGCTGCCAGCAGGCCGAGGCGCTCCAACGCAATAGTGCCGCCCGCGCCCGCGCACGTCGCTGCCGCACCCAGGATCAGAAGTGAGATCTTGCCAAACCGCATGCGCAAGTGGCTGTCCGCCCCGTTTTCTCGACCCGCTGCATCATCGCCGATTCGCCCGCTCGGGCGAATGGAACAATGCCGAATCAGCTTGCTGAGCAGTCTTGCCCGCACTTTGAGACGAAAGACAGGTTGCAATGCGCCGATGATGAGGCGGATCGGCCTTTATCGTTCCACATTCTAAGCTTGCGGAGCCAGGCTCATAAAAACGGGGACGTCCGCCTATCGGCATGGGCCGAATGCGCGAAGCTGTATTGCAATGCCTGAAATCTTCGACACAGTATGGCCCGGCCGCGATTGCGGCATCAGCCCGATCGAGGTTTCAAGTCCAAGATGCAGTCCAAAGCATCGCGCCGCACCGTGCGCATTGCCGTCGATATCGGCGGCACATTCACCGATATCGAAATTCTGGATGAGGCGACCGGCCAGACGTTTGCGGCCAAGACGCCGACCACGCCCGACGATCCCTCCGAGGGCCTCATCACGGGCCTGCGCCTCGCGGGCGAGCAGGTCGGCTTCCAGTTCAGCGATATCTCTGCCCTCATGCATGGCACGACGATCGCGACGAACGCCGTGCTGCAGCGGCGGCTGCCGAAGGGCGCCCTCATCACAACGGCTGGCTTCGAGGACGTGCTCGAGATCGGCCGTCATTTCCGCAAGCAGGTTTATGCCAGCAAGGCCGAGCCGCGCGTCGTGCTCATTCCGCGCGCGTGGCGCCTCGGCGTGAAGGAGCGCACGCTCGCCACCGGCGCGATCGAAACGCCACTCGAAGAGAACGATGTCCGCCAACTGGCCGAAAAGCTCAAGGCAGGCGGCATTCAATGCGTCGCCGTATGTCTGCTTCATGCTTACGCCAATGCGGCACACGAGCAGCGCATCGCCGAATTACTCGCGAAGTATGCGCCGGAGCTCGATGTCTCGCTCTCCCATGAAGTGAGCCCGGAGATCCGCGAGTTCGAGCGCTCATCGACGACCGTGCTCAATGCGCTGCTCATGCCGGTCGTGCGGCGCTATCTCGAACGCCTGAGAGCACGACTGAAAGATGCCGGCTTCGAGGCGCCCGTCTATCTCGTGCAGTCGAACGGCGGCGTCATGAGCCCAGAAACGGCGGCGCTTCTGCCTGCGCGGCTTCTGCTGTCAGGCCCAAGCGGCGGCGCGCTTGCCGCCGAGACCATTGCCGAGCGGCTCAATATTCCTGATGTGGTCGCCGTCGATATGGGCGGCACGAGCTACGACGTCTCCATCGTCAGCGGCGGTCGCACACGCCTCGTCACGGAAGGCAATGTCGACGGGCTGCCCGTGCGCCTCCCCATGATCGAGATCCGCACCATCGGCTCCGGCGGTGGCTCCATCGCCAGCGTCGAGGAAAGCGGGCGTCTGCGCGTCGGGCCGGAAAGTGCTGGCGCGAAACCGGGACCTGCTTGCTACATGCGCGGCGGCGTCGAACCGACCGTCACCGATGCGAATGTCGTGCTAGGCCGCATTGATCCGCAGTTCTTTCTCGGCGGTGCCATGCGCCTCGATGCGAACGCCGCGCGCACGGCCATCACGACGCGCGTCGCGGAGCGCTTGTCGCTCGCCCCCGAGACCGCAGCCGAAGGCATTCTGCAAGTTGCGGTATCTCACATGGCCGGCGCCATCCGCCTCTCGCTCTTCGAAAAAGGCCTCGATCCGGAGGATTTCACGCTGCTGTCGTTCGGTGGCGCGAGCGGACTGCACGCCTGCGATACGGCCGACGAGATTGGCATCAGCCGCGTTGTCTTCCCGCGCGATCCCGGAACGCTCAGCGCCTGGGGGATGCTCTACTCCGATGTCGTGCACGCATTGGCGCGGGCGCGGCTCATGAAGGCGGATGGGGCGGCCATTCCCGTTCTGCAGGAGCTCGGCGCCGAGTTGCGCCGCACGGGCGCCGAACGCCTCGAAGCGGACGGCATTGCACCGCCGGATCATCTTCTGCCGCTGGCGCTAGACATGCGCTATCCGGGACAGGCCTACGAGATCCAAGTGCCCTTCGACTGGTCGCCGGGCAGTTTCGAGGCTTCGTTGGCAGCGGCCATCACGCGCTTCCATGACGTACACGAGGCACAATATGCGCACGCGGAACGGCACGTGACACCCGACATCGTCGCAATCCGCATCGCCGCGACAGGCAAACTCGCGAAACCGATCGAACACACCTTCTCGTTTGAAAAATCAACGAGCGCAAAGGGCCGCCGGCAGGTCTTCGCTGCGAGCAACTGGCATGAAGCCGCCATCTACGAGCGCACGAAACTCGCCGCCGACATGAAGATTGCTGGCCCCGCGATCATCGAGGAAGCGCACGCCACCCACTTCATTCCACCAGATTGGGAGCTCGTCACAACACCGAGCGGAGATCTGATCGCAACCAAGCGCGCGGGAGGCGCGGCATGACCAAGAAGCCTCTCGACGTCGTCCAGCTCGAAGTCATCCGCAATGCGCTCGTCGCAGCCGCCGAGGAAATGGGCGTCACCATATGGCGCACGAGCCGATCGAGCGTCGTGCG
>JAEYYJ010000440.1 GCA_023430845.1 Pseudomonadota bacterium | reverse complement strand
GTGTCCTGCGTCAGTGCCTCGAACAGCTCGATGCGGCTGGCGCGTCCGACAGCGGCCATCGGGACATCGATCATCTCATGCAGCGCCAGATGCGGGCGCTCGAGATGTTCCTCAGGAAGCAGGACCGCGACACTTATCAGTCGTGGGCGGCGGTCGGCGATTATCTCGCCAGCTATGACGAGCACATGCCGACGATCCGCGAGGTGAAGGGCGGCGGCTGATCAACACTTCAGCAAGTTAATGGAAGTAAAAGAAAAGGCGGGGTGTCGCCCTTGACGGCGAGCCCCGCTTTGTCGCATTTGCGTGGCATCGCGGCCGCCTCGTGGCCTCTGCAACGCGTAGGCGCCGATGAACCAGGATATTCCGATGACGATGCTAGGGGGCCGCAAGGCCACGATCGACCGCCAGACTAACGAGACGCGCATCTCGGCGAGCATCGATCTCGACGGGACGGGGGCGTTCGACATCGCGACCGGCGTCGGCTTCCTCGACCACATGCTTGAGCAGCTTGCTCGCCACTCCCTGATCGACATCCAGCTCAAGGCTGAGGGCGACCTCCACATCGACTTCCATCACACGGTCGAGGATTGCGGCATCGCGCTCGGGCAGGCGTTGGCCAAGGCGCTCGGCGACAAGCGCGGCATCACGCGCTACGCAAGCGTGCACCTCCCCATGGATGAGGCCATGACCCGCGTTGCGATCGACGTTTCTGGCCGGCCCTATCTGGTATGGGACGTGGCCTTCACGCGCCCGAAGCTCGGTGAAATGGACACCGAGCTGTTCCGCGAGTGGTTCCAGGCTTTCGCCCAGAACGCGGGCATCACGCTTCACGTCGCCAATCTCTACGGTGAGAACAACCACCATATTGCGGAGACGTGCTACAAGGGGCTCGCCCGCGCGCTCAGGGAAGCGATCGCGATCGATCCGCGCCAGGAGCAGCGCGTTCCCTCGACGAAGGGCACGCTCTCGGTCTGAGTTTCCGCCGGCCATGACGTCGGTGACTGCACGCGAGGAGTTCAGCGTTGCGCGTCTACACGGTGCATGAAGCGAAGGACCCGCCATCGGACCGGCTCGATCGTGCCGAAGCCCTGCGCTTCGTCCGCGATGGTTTCTCGTGGGGTGCGGCGATCTTCGCACCGCTTTGGCTTCTCCTGCGCGGCTTCTGGCTCGCTCTGATCATCTATCTCGTGGTTGCGACGGGCCTCGCGATCGGGCTGCAAGCATTGGGCATCAGGGACGAGATCCAGACGCTGATCTTTCTCGCGTTTCACGTGCTGATCGGCTTCGAGGCCGACACGATCGAGCGCTGGACGCTCAAGCGTCGTGGCTATGAGATGATCGGTACGGTCTCCGGTCGTGACGTGATCGAATGTGAGCGCCGCTTTTTCGATTCCTGGCTGCCGGATCAGCCGCTTCTGCGCCCCGATACGCTTTCGGTCTCGCAGATCACGGGAAGCGGCGAGTCGTCCATGCGGCTCGGCGGGCCTCAGCGCGACACGGGGCGCGTGGGCGGATGGCGCTCGGCCTTTCCTTTTGGCGCGCGACGGTAGATAAGGCCGCCATGGCGCGCGTCACCATCATCGACTACGGCTCGGGCAATCTGCACTCGGCGCTCAAGGCGTTCGAGCGGGCGGCGCGTGAGAGCGGCTCCGATGCCGAGATCGTGCTGACCTCCGATCCCGATGCTGTGGCGGCGGCCGATCGCGTCGTGTTGCCGGGTGTTGGCGCCTTTGCCGACTGCTACCAGGGGCTCCATCGCGTCGCGGGCATGCGTGACGCGCTCGAACTCGCCGTGCGCCAGAAGGGGCGCCCGTTCCTCGGTATCTGCGTCGGAATGCAACTCATGGCGAGCCGGGGGCTCGAGTATGGCGTGCATGAGGGACTGGGCTGGATCGATGGCGAAGTCGATGCGATTCGGCCGACCGATCCGGCGCTCAAAATCCCGCACATGGGCTGGAACACGCTGAACGTCCGCCGGCCGCATCCTCTTCTGGAGGGCATTGCGACCGGCTCCGATGGGCTGCACGCCTATTTCGTGCACTCCTATCACCTGACGCCGGACAATTCCGCCGACCTCGTTGCCGTGACCGACTACTGTGGGCCGGTCACCGCCATGGTCGCGCGCGACAATCTCGCGGGGACCCAGTTCCATCCCGAGAAGAGCCAGCGCCTCGGGCTGGCCCTGATTGCCAACTTCCTCAACTGGCGACCCTGAGCGGCGCCGGCTCGTCCAGCACATCACCCTGCGGGAAGGCCTCGGTCGGGGCCGGGAAGGCTACGATGTTGGTCTGCTCCTCTTCGCGCCGGCGGCGGCGGAACCAGCGCAGGCCCGTATTGCGGAACGCAGCCTCATCCCGCACGCCCTGCACGAGCAGGCCGTCGTGCTCGTCGAGAAGGCGTGCGAGGCGGCTTTCGATGGTGTTCTGCGGGGTGTCCGTGCGGAGGTACCAGACATTGGCCAGCGGGCGCGCCCAGGCCTCGCCAAGCGACATGATCGCGTCGGCCAGATAGGGCTGGTTCATGTCGGGATTGGCGAGATCGTAGGAGACGAGGAAGGTGCGCATG
>JAEYYJ010000438.1 GCA_023430845.1 Pseudomonadota bacterium | reverse complement strand
ATTACGAACGCCTTGCGCGCGATGCCGACATGCTCGTGGCGACGACCGGCATCACTGCCTATGCCGTGCCGCGCGCCAAGCAGCGCGAGTACCTCGGCACGGATTACTATTACGGCGGCTCGGTGCGTATGGATATCGGCGGGCTGCATCCCGGCAAATTCCATGCGGGCATGTTGCGTCTCGCGCTTGCATCGGGCGCGATTGTTCACGGGGAGACAGCCGTTCTCGGCATCCGCAGTGAGGGTCTCGACTACGAGGTCGAGACGGCGCGCGGACGTGTTCGTGCTCGTCACGTGATCACGGGCACGAACGGCTATACAGATCGATCGGATCGCTGGCTGCGCCGCCGCCTCGTGCCGGTCAGGAGCCGCATCATCGCGACGGCCCCGCTCTCTGACAATCTCATGCGTCAGCTCATGCCGAAGCGCATGATGCTCTCCGAGACGCGCAAGCTGCATTATTACTACCGCCCCTCGCCGGATGGCCGCCGCATTCTGTTCGGTGGACGCGACGGCACCATTGCGGGCGATCCGACATGGCCGACGGATCATCTGCGCCGCGCGCTCATCGACATCTTCCCCGAAGTCGAGGACGTCGATCTGACCCATAGCTGGTTCGGCCACGTCGCCATGAACCGCGACATGATTCCGCGCATTTTCTCGCGGCAGGGTATGCGCTATGCGGCAGGCTACTGCGGCTCGGGTGTGGTTTGGGCGCGTTGGGCGGGGCAGAAGGCCGCCTGGCAGGTGCTCGGTGAAGACGCGGGTTCGTCCGCTCTCGATATGCGCCCGCCCGCCGTCGTGCCCTTCTACAACGGTACGCCATGGTTCATGCCAGGCGTGTTCGCGTGGCTGACGTGGCAGGACAAGCGGGCGCATCGGCACCGCAAAATCAAAGCGACAACCGCGAAGCGGGATCAGGCATGAGCGAAGCGACCGAGACATCGCTAAGGGCGCCATCCGCGCCCGGGGACGAACAGGCGCCGGTAGTGCCGCCGCGCGTGAGCATCGTCACGACCTATCGACGGGCACTCGCCCTGCTTGCGCCCGAGCGCGGGCTCGCGGGGAGCCTCGTTGCCGCCAACGTCGCGATCGGCATCATTCTGCTCGCAGAGCCCATCCTGTTCGGCCGTGTCGTCGATGCCCTCTCGCAGGGCTCGGGCGCCTTCTCGCTGATTGGCCTATGGGCCGTGCTCGGGCTCTTCGGCATTCTGGCGAGTGTCGTCGTCTCGCTTGCGGCCGACCGGCTCGCGCATCGCCGCCGCCTGATTGCCATGGCTTCGGCGTTCGACCAGGCCATCACGCTGCCCATCAGCTACCACGCGCGGAAAGGCTCCGGCGCTGTCATTCGCGCCATCCAGCAAGGTACGGACTGCTTGTTCGGCCTCTGGCTCGCCTTCATGCGCGATCATCTCGCGGCGCTCGTTTCGATCGCGCTGCTCATTCCGACCGCCGTTACGATCGACGCGCGCATGGCCGCGCTATTGTTCGGTCTCGGCGCAGTCTATCTCGCGGCCAACATGTTCGTATTCAAGCGCACGATCGACCAGCAGGGCGAGGTCGAGCGCTATCATCGCGAGCTGGCTGGCCGCGTCGGCGATGTGCTCGGCAATGTCACAGTCGTGCAGAGCTATGTGCGCTTCGACGCCGAGTCCAAGGCCTTGCGCAATCTCATGAGCGACCTGCTGAAGGCGCAGTATCCCGTGCTCTCGTGGTGGGCCGCGGTGATGGTGCTGACCCGTGCGGCGTCGACCATCACCATGGTTGCGATCTTCGCGCTCGGCGCGCTTCTCGTGCAGCGCGGTGAGCTGACGGTCGGGCAGGTCGTGAGCTTCGTCGCCTTCGCGAACTTGCTGATCACGCGGCTCGATGCGCTATCGCAGTTCTTTCTCGGCCTCTTTCAGCAGAAGCCGGCCATCGACGCCTATTTCGAGCTGGTCGATGCAACAAGTCCCGTGCTCGATCGCCCTGGCGCGCGCGCGCTCGACGGTACGCGCGGGCATGTGCGCTACGAGGATCTCACGTTCCGCTTTCCGGACGGGACGATCGGCATCGATGATATGAGCTTCGAGGCGCTCCCTGGCGAGACGGTGGCGCTCGTCGGCCATACGGGCGCCGGCAAGACGACAGCACTCGCACTGCTCCAGCGCCTCCGCGATCCGCAGGTTGGCCGCATCACGGTGGATGGGCTCGATATCCGCGATGTGACGCTTTCATCGCTCAGATCGTCGATGGCCGTCGTTTTCCAGGATGCAGGACTTTTCAATCGGACGATTGCGGAGAACATCCGCATCGGCAAACCCGGCGCGAGCGATGAGGAGGTGCAGCGCGCGGCCGAACTCGCCGGCGCGCACGAGTTCATCATGCGTAAGCAGGGAGGCTACGACTTCCTCATCGGTGAGCGCGGTACGGCGCTGTCCGGTGGTGAGCGTCAGCGTTTGGCCATTGCGCGGGCGATCCTCAAGGACTCGCCGATCCTCATTCTCGACGAGGCGACCAGTGCGCTCGATGCCGAGACCGAGGCACGCATCAAGCGCGCGCTCGACGCACTTCGCCAGGGACGTACGACCTTCATCATCGCGCACCGCCTCTCGACGGTCGCCAATGCCGACAAGATCCTCGTGCTCGAGCACGGCAAGATCATCGAGCGCGGCAAATTCCG
>JAEYYJ010000339.1 GCA_023430845.1 Pseudomonadota bacterium | reverse complement strand
GTCCCTTCTTATCGGTCACGACCTTGATGAAGCCCTCCGTCGCCCGCTCGGCTTGAGCGCGGTCATTCTCGTGATAGGGCCAACGGAAAACCTGAATGGCGCCATGTTGCTGGCGGGCTTGATCCTCCGTCAGGCCGATCTGGGCGAGTTCGGGGTCGGTGAATGTCACCCAAGGGATCAACTCGCTCTTCACTTTGGCCGGCAGCCGGAACAGCGCGCGGCGGAAGACGATGCCGGCGTGGTAGTTCGCGACGTGGGTGAGCTGCTGGCCGCCGCCGATGACATCCCCGATGGCGAAGACCTTCCGGTTCGACGTCACGAGGCCCGGGCTGACCATGATGCCGCGATGGTCGTATTTGATGCCGGCGGCCTCTAGATTGAGGTCCTCGACATTGGGTTTGCGACCCGTCGCGACCAGGAGATGTGTCCCCTCGATAGTCTCGGGGCCCTCCGGCGTCGAGATGGTCACCTGTACGACGCCCGGCCATCCGCCGACGCGCTCGACGCGGACGCCCTCACGGACGACCATACCTTCGGCACGCACGTGCTTCAGCACGACGTCCGACAGCTCGGGATCGTCGCGGCCGAGCGCCTTCATGTCTTCGAGCAGCGTGACCTTCGCGCCGAGACGCAGATAGGCCTGTGCCAGCTCCATGCCGACGGAGCCGCCGCCGATCACGATGAGATGCCCGACCGGATCGCGAAGATCGAACAGCGTCTCGTTCGTCAGATACGGTACTTTGTCGAGGCCGGGGATCGGCGGAACGGCCGGCGAGGAGCCGGTCGCGATCACGAAGCGCCACGCCTTGATCAGCGTATCGCCGGCTTCAACCGTGTGCTTGTCCCGGAAGCGGGCTGGTGCCTGGATGACCTGCACGCCCATGCCGGTAAAGCGCTCGACGGAGTCGTTGCGCGCGGTGTTCGCGATGACTGACTTGAGGTGATCGTTGAGTGCGGCTGGATCCACTTCGGGCTCGACCGAGCGAATGCCGAACTGACCGGCGGTTCTGATGTCGTGGGCGCGACGCGCGGCCGCAATCAGCGCTTTGGAGGGAACGCAGCCTGTATTGAGGCAATCGCCGCCCATGAGATGCTTCTCGATGAGGACGACCTTCATCCCGAGCAGCACGGTGGAAGCCGCTACCGAAAGCCCGCCCGAACCGGCGCCGATGATGCAGATATCCGCGTTGATCGTGCCGCCGTGGCCGAGCGCTTGTGCGCCCTCATCCGTCTCCGCATTAGACCGCTGCATCCCGTGCCCTCCACATCTTCAGCGCCACCGGGATCAGCGCAACAATGCCGAGCAGTACGAGTGCCAGGATCAGCTCCTTGGTGAGAAGGGCGCCAGTGTCGATCCTGTATGGGCACGCCACGTCCGGATCGACCGGATGAGCGGCGAGGCACGCGTGATAGCTACGGTTCTGCGCCTTGATCACGCTGCCGAGCCCCGCCCCGGCAACCGCGATCGCGGTGGTGCCGGGGATGATACCGAGAAACGTGCCAAGCACATAGGTGCGCAACGGCACACCCAGGACGGCGGCAGCCAGATTGACGACGACGAAGGGGAAGGCAGGCACGAGACGGAGGAAGAGCAGGTAGCTCAGAGCATTCTCGGAGAAGCCTTTGCGAAGACGTGTGATCCATGGGCCGACGCGCGAGGCCATGACCGTGCCGAGCGAAGAGCGGGCGACGAGAAATACGATCGTCGAACCGGCGGTGGCCGCGATGACTGTCGCCGGGGCCGCGATTTTCCAGCCGAACAGAAGGCCGCCTGCGAGCGTCAGGACGAGAGCGCACGGCAAGGAGAGCGCGACGACGGCAGTATAGGCAACAGTATAAAGCGCTATGGCAGCAGGAAGATGCGTTGCGATGAATTTCCGCAGCAGCTCGTAGTTGAGGCCTACGGCCTTGAGTGTGAGTAGGTCTTGCCAGCCGAACGCGAATACAAGGAAGCCCATCGCGACCAGTACCGCCAGAGGCCACCAATGCCGTGAGCCAGCTCCCGCCACCGCGCAGCATTCCTCTTCTTTTCGGCGCGGGATTGACATTGCATTCGCTCTGTTTGCGGCGGCAGTACTACCTTGTTGCATTCCCGCGCCGCCTGCCGAAGCGCGAAATCAAACTCATCCAAAGATTGGCGAAAGCATGGGGCCACTGGCCCGGTGCGTGCGCTCGCTGCGCAGCACGAGCCATGGTAGTTAGCTCCAAGATAAGCCTGCGTGCGGCCTGGGGACAGCCGCTCTCAAGCACACGTGAACACGTGTCAGGCCTCGTGATCCCTTAGCCGAGGGCTAGGTCCGCGGAATTTCCGCGGCGGCATGTGCAAGTGTCGCCGCCACGGCGCTGCGCCAGCCGGCATAGCGGCGCGCGCGCTCGGTGGCCGGCATTGCGGGGAGGAAGCTGCGGTCGAGCTGCCAGCTTTCCTGGAAACCTTTGCGATCGGGCAGCACAGCCGCCTTGTGTCCGGCGAGCCACGCGGCTCCGAGCGCTGTTGTTTCGAGCATGGTCGGGCGATCGACGCGTGCGGCAAGTACGTCCGCGAGAAACTGCATGGTCCAGTCGCTCGCGACCATGCCGCCGTCGAC
>JAEYYJ010000338.1 GCA_023430845.1 Pseudomonadota bacterium | reverse complement strand
GATGCGCCGTCAACATCACGGCGATGCCTTTGGCCCAGGCCTCCTCATAGGTCTCGTCGTCGATCGCGACGCGCACGGAGATGCCGGCATTGTTGATCACGATGTCGAGTCCGCCGAAATGCGCGGCAACCTCGCCGACGACGTGCTTGATCGCGCCGGCCTCGGCGACGTCGAGCTTCCACGCTTTCGCCGATCCGCCGCTCGCCGCGATCTCCCCGGCAACGGCGTCCGCTCCTTGCCCGTCGAAATCCGTGACAGCGACGTTCGCCCCCTCGGCGGCGAACACCCGCGCTGTCGCGCGTCCCATGCCGCTGGCTGCGCCGGTGACGAGAGCCGTGAGGCCCTTCACGGACCGGCTGAGCTGCTTGAAATCGGACATGACGTTTCCTCGCGGCGGGGCTTGTTCTTGTTGTGATTGACAAGGCTCGCATCGATCCGCAGACAGGTCAAACAAGCAGAGCACGAGGGAAGGACGCGATGGCGAGCGAGCTCGATTTCTCAGGCAAGCAGGTGTTGGTGGTCGGCGGTTCCAGCGGCATCGGCAACGGCATCGCGCAGGCGTTTCGCGCCAGGGGCGCCTCGGTCGCAGTTTGCGGGACGCGTGCCCGCGCAGCGGAATATTCAGCCGAAGAAGGCTCCGATCTCACCGGTCTCGCTTATGCGCAGCTCGACGTCAGCAATGCGGGAGCGATCGAGGCGTTCAAGCCGTCCTTCGACCGGCTCGACGTCCTCGTGCTCGCGCAAGGGGCCGTGCTGTATCGCCGCGGCGAGTTCGAGATGGCCGGCTTTCGCAAAGTGGTGGAAGTCAATCTGATGAGCTTGATGGCCTGCGCGACGCGGTTTCATTCCATGCTGCGGGATGCGAAGGGAT
Organism: Pseudomonadota bacterium; assembly: GCA_023430845.1. Taxonomy (GTDB): domain Bacteria; phylum Pseudomonadota; class Alphaproteobacteria; order Rhizobiales; family Hyphomicrobiaceae. The sequence continues at coordinate 1,971 of JAEYYJ010000338.1, read as the reverse complement.
CGCTCATCATCGTGTCCTCGACCGCGGCCTATCATTCCACCATGGGCAACCCCGCCTACAACGCCTCCAAGACCGGTGCGGTCGGATTGACGCGCACGCTGGGCGAGGCCTGGGCCGAGGACGGCATTCGCGTCAACGGCATCGCACCCGGGCTCGTCGACACCAAGATGACGAAGGTGACGACCGACAATCCGAAGCGGCTCGAAGGCGCGCTCGCGCGCATCCCGCTGCGGCGATTGGGCACGCCGGCCGACATGGCGGGCGCGGCGCTGTTCCTGGCGTCCCCGCTGTCGTCCTACATCGTCGGCCAGACTCTGGTCGTCGATGGCGGCCTCATTCTATAGCGAGCTAAGGAACCGCGCCGCTCCTGATCGGTTACTTCGGCTGACCACCGAGGAGGATCATCATGGACACGGATCGGATTGTTGGATCGGCCAAGGAATATGCCGGACGCGCGGAAGGCGCGATCGGAGACATGGCCGGTGATGCGAAGACACAGGCGTCGGGCAAGGCGCGGGAAGCCGCCGGCACGGTGCAGAATCTCTACGGCCAGGCCAAGGATGCCGTGCGCGACGCCACGGATACGGCCGCCAGCTATGCCAAGGATGCCTACGAGAACAGCGGCGATACCTTCCGCGACGGCTCGAAGGCCATCGCGCAGAAGGTGCAGGACAACCCGCTCGGCGCGCTGCTCGTGGCCGGTGGCATCGGCTTCGCGCTGGCGCTGCTGATGTCGCGACCGGCCCGTCGCCCGCCCCCGCGCTGGCGCTACTAGGCCTGAACCAGAAGCCCATATTTCGTGTGCCCCGGACGCAGCGCACCACGTCGTGGTGCGTTGCTGAGCCGGGGCCCATTCTTTTCTGCGTGAGAGGAGCTGGGTCCCTGTGTCTTGGAAGTCTGTCAGAATGGGGGTGGGCGGGAAGCCGTTGGGTCCTTGGCGCTTGACGCCGTGAGCCGGCTCGGTCTCCCGCCCGTTCCATTATCAACCTGAACAGTTGCACGAGGCTGCGCCAACAGACCTCGCATCACAGGGACAGGCACCGTGATCATACCCCTTCGTTGCGTCGGAATCGACGTCTCCAAACAATATCTCGATATCTTCGATGAAGGTCTGGGCGTGCCGGAGCGCATCGCCAACGCGCCGCAGGCCATCACACAGATCGCGGCGCGTTGGCCATGCGATGTGCTGGTCGTGTTCGAGGCCACAGGCGTCTATGACCTCGAACTTCGCGAGGTGCTGAGCCAGGCCGGGATCCGCTTCGCCCGGATCAACCCGGCCAGAGCCCGCGACTTTGCGCGCGCCAGCGGCCAACTTGCCAAGACCGACCCGATCGATGCACGGATGCTAGCGGCATTTGCGCGAGCCATGCAGCCGGCAACCGAGCAGACGGCCAACCCCGCCCGCAGCGCCTTGGCAGGGCTTGCAAGACGGCGAGATCAGTTGGTCCTCATGCGCGCGCAAGAAAAGAACCGGCGCAGCGAAGCCGATAACCGAGGTATGGCCGAACGGATCAGCCGCCTTATCGAGATCCTCGACGGCGAGATCGCCGAGATCGAGGCCGACATCAAGGAACTGATCAAAGCCGAGCAGGAGATCGCGGACGATGCGCGACTGATGCGCTCACTGCCTGGCGTTGGCCCCGTGGCTTGCATGCAGCTCATCGCACAGATGCCGGAGCTCGGACATGTTGGGGCCAAGCAGATCGCGGCGCTCGCCGGCCTCGCCCCCTTCAACGTCGATAGCGGTGCCTTCCGCGGGAAACGCAAGATCTCCGGCGGCCGCAAGCGCGTCCGTGATGCCCTCTACATGGCCGCTCTCAACGCCGTCCGCCGGGTCGATCCGTTCAAGACCTTCTACGCTCGACTGCGACAGGCCGGCAAACCCGCCAAGCTCGCCCTCATTGCCGTCGCCAGGAAGCTGCTAACGGTGCTCAATGCCATGATGCGAGACAGGAAACCCTATCTGAACGC
>JAEYYJ010000291.1 GCA_023430845.1 Pseudomonadota bacterium | reverse complement strand
AGGGTCAGCTCGTCCTCATGCGTGCGGTCGCAGGCCCAATCGTGTGCGCCGGCGACCTGTTCGATCAGGTCGACCGGGTTTCTGGCACGCGTGAAGCCCGTCTCTGCCATGGCCATGCAAGTTCCTCATTTGGCGCGTCGCCATCCCCCTGAGCGCGACGGAGCGCACGGCGAACCGTGTGCAGCACGGAGCTAATCTAAGCCGCCCCGCGCCCGCAAGCCGCGCTCCGCCTTCTCCACGATCAAAGTAAACGAGGGTGGCAAAATGAAGGGAAGAAGGCCGTTTGCGCACGGAGTTCGTGGACAAGCTGTGAGTCCAGCCAGAAAGCCGGGGAATGTGGCGCCGTGGGACTGGCTTGGGCCGCGCCCGCGATTCCGAGCGCCCTATTCGCCGTTGACAGCCGACGCGCCGAGCCGGGCTTCGAGTGCGGCAAGACGCGCCGCGAGGGTATCGTTTTCCTCCCGCGCCTTCTGGGCCATGGCCTTCACGGCTTCGAATTCCTCGCGCGAGACAAGATCCATTTCGCGGACGATCCGCTCGCCCTGGGCCTTGAACAGGTTCGTCGCTTCGCGCTGCACGCCCTGGGCGGCGCCGGCCGCGTCCGTCAGCAGTTTGGCCAGATCGTCGAGCAGCCGGTTGTTGGTCTGGGTCATGACAATTCCTCCGCGCGCCATAGGCGGCTATTTGCTGTCCTGCTAGCACGCCATGAAGCCGCTCGGAGTCCTTTTTTGAGCAATTTTGTCGGAACTGTACGGCCCCGACCGTCTTGAAGGCAGCGGCCGTCCGGCGCGCTGGGAACAGGAGAGCACCCATGAAGGTCATGGTCATCGTCAAGGCGAGCAAGGCATCCGAGGCCGGCGAGATGCCAAGCGAGCAGCTCCTCACGGAGATGGGCAACTACAACGAAGCGCTGGTCAAAGCCGGCATCATGTTGGCTGGAGAAGGCCTGCACCCGACAGCTAAGGGCAAGCGCGTGCGCTTCTCGGGGAAGGAGCGCATGGTGATCGACGGCCCGTTCGCCGAAACGAAGGAGCAGATCGCCGGTTATTGGCTCTGGAAAGTCAAGGACATGGATGAGGCCGTTGCCTGGCTCAAGAAGTGCCCGAACCCCCACTACGAGGAATGTGAGGTCGAGATCCGGCCGGTCTTCGAGATGGAGGATTTCGGTGAGGCCTTCACGCCCGAGCTGCGCGCCCAGGAAGAGCGGCTCATGGCCGAAGCGAAGAAGAACGCCGGCGGCTGACAGACCGCCGCCGCCGCACGGTCATTCAGCGGACTGAGCGGCGGCGCGCCAGCCAGCGGTCGAGCAGGACCATCAATTGGCCGGCGCCGATAAAGCCGACGGCGATCACCGCCGCCGTGACAATGACTTGCGGCCATCCGTTCGCGGCGACGTCGATGAAGGGGTACGGGTAGATCCCTTCGAAATGACCGCGGATGAGCGCGTAGATGAGATACGCAAGCGGATAGAGCGACCAGTTCAGTGGATCGCGCCACGCGAGCCGACCCTTGGGCGCGTAGAGGAACCAGAAGACCAGCGCGAATACGGGCGTCGCCTTGTGCATCAGGAAATCCGCAGCCGCCGCCGCGCCGGCGATCGGGCGCGCGTCCTGTAACAGCAAGGCAAAGACGACGCCGACAAGCACGATGGCGGAGACTGATCCCGCAAGCACCTGCGGCGGCAGTACGCGGATGCCGCGGATTGCGATGTTGGCAAAAACAATGGCGAGCAGGCCGTTCGTCAGGATCGTGAAGAAGCGGACGAGAATCCAGATCGCCTTCGGAGCCGTGTGTCCCTGAGCGAGCAGGTTGCTGAACTCGAGGCCGATGCCGGTGACGGCGGCCATGCAGATGACAGCAGCGAACAGTCGTGCGGGCACGCAGGGCCTCATGTGCGGCGACCTTGGACCAGGATTGCCGATAGTCCAAGGTGGGGCCTGTGGTCAAATGGGCTCAGCGAGATGTAGGACGGGCGGGGCATCGCACCACAGCGGTATCACGCGCGCTTGCCTTGACAGCGCCATTTGCCTTGCCGAATGGTCCGGGCAACCACTGTTCAGGAGCCGTCCGGCCATCTCATGAGCGCCTTTGCCAGCCTGCTCGCCATCCCCTATCCGGCGATCGACCCCATCGCCCTGCAGATCGGCCCGATCGCCGTCCGCTGGTACGGGCTCGCCTATGTCGCGGGTCTGCTGCTCGGCTGGCTCTATCTGAAGCGGCTCGTCGCCACGCCACGGCTCTGGCGGGACGACAAGCCGCCCTTCTCGCCAGCACTCGCCGACGACCTGTTCATCTGGGTGGCCATCGGCGTCATCGTCGGCGGGCGGCTCGGGCATGTGCTGCTCTATCAGCCCGGCCACTATCTCTCCAATCCGATCGAGATCCTCTACGTCTGGCAGGGCGGCATGGCTTTTCATGGCGGCATGCTGGGGACGATCTTCGCCATGTGGCTGTTCGCGCGACGACAGGGCGTTCCCGCGCTGAGCGTGATGGATGCCGTCTCGGCCGCCGTCCCGATTGGTCTTTTCTTCGGCCGCGTCGCGAACTTCATCAACTCCGAGGTCGTCGGCACCGAGACGAGCGTGCCGTGGGGCATCATCTTTCCCGGCTGGGGTGACGTGCCGCGCCATCCCGTGCAGCTCTACGAAGCCCTGCTGGAAGGTCTCGTACTTTTCCTGATCCTGCGCTTTCTCGTCTATCGTCATCGCGCGCTTGCGACACCTGGCTTGATCGGGGCGGCATTCCTCGCAGGCTATGGCGGTTTCAGGATCATCTGCGAGTTCTTCAAGTACGACGAATATCGCACGATCGTCTCCGAGGGCTGGCTAACCACGGGCATGATCTACTCGATCCCGATGGCTCTATTCGGCGCCGCCGCCTACCTCATTCTCAGGCGATCAAAGACCGTCTGATGGATCGCCAGCCCACACCGCTGGCAGAAATCCTTGCGGCACGGATCGCGCGCGATGGTCCGATCTCCGTCTGCGCGTACATGGACGCCTGCCTCAATGATCCCGAGTATGGCTACTACCGCACGCGCCGCGCGATCGGTGCAAGTGAGGACTTCGTCACCGCGCCGGAGATCAGCCAGATCTTCGGCGAGCTGATCGGGCTCTGGGCGGCGGTCGTCTGGCAGCAGATGGGCGCGCCTGAGAGTGTGCGCCTCGTCGAGCTTGGACCTGGGCGCGGCACGCTTATGGGTGACGCACTCCGCGCGGCGCAGAAAGTGCCGGCTTTCGCACGCGCGACCGAGGTGGTGCTCGTCGAGCCCAATGGTGCATTGCAGACCGTCCAGCGCGAAGCTCTGGCCGGGCAGGCCGCGTCCATGCGCTGGGTCTCGGAATTGTCCGAGGTGACAGCGGGCGGCGCGACGATCCTTGTTGCGAATGAAATTCTCGACGTCCTCCCCATCACGCAGCTTCAGCGCACCGAGGACGGATGGGTGGAGCGCGGCGTCGGCATCAGCGACAACGGCGAGCTGACCTTCGGCACGACCGCGAACGTCGTCCCGCTGCCGCAGCCCGCGAGCACAGCGCAGCCCGGCGAGATCATCGAGCAGCGGAGCACGGCCGACATCGCCGACAGCCTGCGGCGGCTTGCCGATGCCGGCCCGCTCGCCGCGCTCTTCATTGACTATGGCTACGAGGGTCCTGCTGTCGGTGATACGCTCCAGGCCGTGCGCGGGCAGCGTTATGAAAACCCTCTCGCTTCGCCCGGCATTGCCGACCTCACGGCTCACGTCGATTTCGCAGCCTTTGGTGCGGACGTGCGGGCGCGGGGACTGGTCGTCGACGGACCGGTACCGCAGGCAGCTTTTCTCGGCGCCCTCGGTATCGTTGAACGCACGTCGCGGCTGATGTCGGCCAATCCTGCTGCCGCGCCAGCTCTCGAGGC
>JAEYYJ010000188.1 GCA_023430845.1 Pseudomonadota bacterium | reverse complement strand
CCCGGTAGCCGTTTCTTGTCGCGTCACGATGGCGCGATCGGGCTGACGGGCGCAAGGCTCAATGCGCGGCGAGTAGCTCGCTGTCCGGCCCCTCGGCGCGGCCATACAGAATGCGGCCGTCGGGTGTCGTCGTGCGTGTGGCGCGGCCGCGGCCGACGAGATAGTTCGCGTGCGCGAGTGTCTCGGCGAGCGCGAGGCGGCCCTGGCCTTCAGCGACAGCGCGTGCGAAGAGCCCGCGGGCGAGTTCCATCGCAACGCGCGGTTCGTCCATGAGGCGGGTGAGGTCGTCGAGGCGCAACTCATGATGATGCGCGAGCTGATCGGCGCGCGCGTGCAGGCCATAGAAGGGCAGGCCGTGCGATGGCAGCACGAGCGTATCGGCAGGGAGCGCCTTGAAGCGCGGAAGCGAGTCCAGGTAATCGGCGAGCGGGTCGGCTTCGGGCATGGCCGGGAAAACGCCGATCATGGGCGAGATGCGCGAGAGGATCTGATCGCCGGCAATGAGAATGCGATCCTCGGCACACCAGAAAGAGGCGTGCTCCAGCGCGTGCCCGCCCGCGACGATTACCTCCCAGTCGCGCTCGCCGAAACGGAGGGTGTCACCGTCGCGCAGGCGCGTGAATGAAGGCGGCATCGGCCCGAGCAGGGCTTGCGTGCGGTCGCGATCGGCGGCGTATGATGTGAGCGCGGCCGCATCGCAGCCATGGGCCATCAGGTAGCGCTCGGCGGCATCGACGGCCGACTTCGACTGTGAATCCCACAAACGCACCTGCGCCGACATCCATTCCGCGAGCGTCGACACGAAGGGAACGTTGCCGGCGCGCTCCGTGAGCCAGCCTGCAAGGCCGACATGATCCGTGTGACCGTGCGTTGCGAGCAACCGATTGACCGGTGCATCAGCCAGCGGGCCGGCGAACAGCGCTTCCCAAATTGCGCGCGCCTCGCTCGTGTCGGCGCCCGTGTCGATGAGCGTCCAACCATCGGCGTCGCGCAGCAGCCACACGTTCACATGGTTCAGTCGGAAGGGCAGTGGCAGGCGCGCCCAGAGAATGCCGGGTGCGATCTGATAGGTCTCAGTGCCTTGGGGGTGGCTCTCGTGCAGATAGCGAATTTCCGCTGCCGATGTCGTCATGCGGGAACGTGCTCCTGATCCGTAGTCGCCCCAAGCCTCTAGGTGCCCGGGGTAGCGCAGGGAGACAGCCGCCACCAGAGAGGGTGACGCATGGCTCCTGTCCGGGAACGGACAGCTACCAGCGCCACTGAACGGGCTCGGCGCCCGCGATGGGTGACGCAAACGAGACGACGCCTGAGCCATTGAGGCAGCCGAGGTAGACGGTTTTGAGATCCGCCCCGCCGAATGCGACACTGGCGATGTTCTTCAGCGATCGTGTGCCGCCGCCTTCGAGGCCTTCGCGGCCCCCAAGCTCGCGCTGGAACTGGGCTTCTGCGCGGTCGATGACGTCCTGATCGGAGTCGTCCAGAATGAGCGTGCGTCGGCCATTCGGCTCGATGCGGATGACGCGGTTCGATACGACACAGGCGACCCACGCCGCGCCTTCGGCATCGAAGGCAAATCCGTCCGGCAACTCACCCGGGCCGAATTCGTGCATCACTTCGCGACGGCCGAGCCCGAGCTTCGTGACGGGAAAGCGCGTGATGCGATGGCCCATGGTTTCGTTGACCCAGAGCCACTGCCCGCTCGGATCGACGTGGCACTCGTTCGTATAGGCGAGGCCGCCTGCAACGATGCGCGCGCCATTCTTGTCGCGACGAACGATGAAACCATCGCCGAAGTTCGGCACCATGGCGCGCTCGCGCGGATACTGCCGCGTCGAGACCGATATCCACTCGTTGTGATCGGCGTCGAGGCCGACGAAATTGCACACGCGCAGCGCTTCGCCCTCGACCTCGAAAAGTTCTGGCCAGAGCCGCCACTCATGATCGAGCCGCCACAGTCCGCCGCCGGGGCCGAGATTGGCAATAAGGAACTGGCGATCGGGGCGCATGGCGACGCCGTTCGGCACGAAGCCCGGCGGTGCGCCGACGAGCGTGCGCTTGGGCTTGCCGATCTCGGCGATGCCCGCTTCGTGATCGCCGACGAAGATCTCGCCCTTCGCGGTCGTCAGCACGCATTCAGGCCGCTTGAGATCACTGCCGACCCACGTGATCGCGGACAAAGGAACGAGGGGCTTTTCCTTCATGTCGTTTGCCCCTGCTCAACCTGTCTCGATCGGGAGATCCGCGCGCGCGCCCCATTCCGTCCACGAGCCGTCATACACGGCCGTATCGGGCCGGTCGAGCTGCGCCAGCGCGAATGCGATCACGCCAGCCGTTACGCCCGAGCCGCAGCTCGCCACGACTGGACGATTGATGTCGACGCCCGCTTCGGTGAACGCAGCGCGCAGCCCCGCCTCGTCCTTCAGCGTACCATCCTTGTTGAGCAGGTTTGTGAACGGCACGTTGCGCGAGCTTGGAATGTGGCCCGAGCGCAGTCCCGCGCGTGGCTCCGGCACTGATCCGGCAAAGCGCGGTGCGGCGCGCGCATCGATGATCTGTGTCGTTGCGTGACCGATCAGCGATTTCACATCGTCGGCATCGCGCACGAGCGCGGAATTGAAGCGCGGTGTGAAATGGCGCGGCTGGCGCGGACGCGGCGGCTCGTCCGTGACGGCGCGTCCTTCGGCCTTCCACTTCTTGAGGCCGCCGTTGAGCACCGCGACATCATCGTGCCCCATGGTGCGGAACATCCACCACACGCGCGCTGCCGAATAAAGGCCTTCGGTGTCATAGACCACGATCTGCGAACCATCGCCGATGCCCATTTTCTTGACCTGCGAGGCGAACTGCACGGTCGAGGGAAGCATATGCGGGAGCGAATTCGATTTGTCCGCGACGACGTCGATGTCGAAGAACAATGTTTCGGGAATGTGCTCGCCTTCGTACTCGGCCCGAGCGTTGCGGCCCGATGTCGGGAGATGCATGGAGCCGTCGAGGATCACGAGATCGGGCGAACCGAGCCGGTCGGCGAGCCACTGCGTCTCGACGATCCACTTGGACGGATTAGGCATGAGCGCTTTCCCTGGAAT
>JAEYYJ010000091.1 GCA_023430845.1 Pseudomonadota bacterium | reverse complement strand
CTCCATGTTATGGCGGGGCTTATCCGAATAACGTGAGAACCGGCAAAGAGTTCGCTGGAAACCGGTGTCAATGAAGCCGACCGACCATTTCGAGATCTTCATGGCGACAGCGCCGGGCCTGGAGGCTGTGCTGTGGGAGGAGGTCAAGTCGCTTCGTTTCAGAGCGGCGAAGCAGATTGCAGGCGGCGTTACGGTCAACGGATACTGGCGCGATGCATGGCGTGCCAATCTGGAAGTACGCGGCGCGAATAAGGTGCTGGCACGCATCGGCACTTTTCGCGCCTTTCATCTCATCGAGCTGGAAAAGAAGGCGCATCGCGTCGCATGGGCCGAGGTGTTGCGCAAGGACGTGGCATTCCGCGTCGAGGCAACCTGCAAGGGCTCGAAGATTTACCACTCCGGCGCCGCTGCCCAGCGCATCGAGAATGCCATTCGCGAGACACTTGGCGCAAAATCGGCGGAGGATGCGCCCGTGACCGTCATGGCGCGTATCGAGAGCGATCTCTGCACGATCAGCGTCGACACCTCGGGCGAGCTTCTGCACAAGCGCGGCTTCAAGGTTGCCGTCAACAAGGCGCCTATGCGCGAGACTTTTGCCGCGCTCTTCCTGCGCCAGTGCGGCTACGACGGAAAAGAGACCGTCGTCGATCCCATGTGCGGATCGGGCACGTTCATCATAGAGGCTGCGGAAATCGCCGCCGGATTGAAGCCCGGACGTGAGCGGCACTTCGCCTTCGAGCAGCTTGCGACGTTCGATGCGGCGACCTGGGACGAGATACGCCGCGCGTCACTCACAACAAAGTCGGAATTGCGCTTCTACGGAAGTGATCGCGATGCCGGTGCCGTCGAGATGAGCCGCGCCAATGCGGTGCGGGCCGGCGTCTCCGCCATGACCGAATTCAGGCAGCACAGCATCAGTGATCTCGTGCCGCCGCCGGGTCCGCCGGGCCTCGTCATCATGAACCCACCCTATGGCGATCGCATCGGCGACAAGAAGCGGCTCATGGCGCTCTATCGCACCATGGGCGAGATGCTGAAGAAGCACTTCGCGGGCTGGCGGGTCGGATTGATCACGAACGAGGCATCGCTCGCACGCGCCACCGGACTGCCGTTCCTTCCAACGACGGCCCCCGTCGCGAACGGCGGCATCCGCGTGACGCTCTTCAGGACGGATCCGCTCCCCTGAGCGGTCCGGACATAAGCCCTGCTTCGCTCCGAATGCCCGCCATGCGCTGCTGAGATGTCAGTTGACGGGGGCGGCGACCCGGATCATTCCTCCCCGGCCATGACCGCCACCCTCGCCAATGCCACGAGCCGGCCGCTGTTGCCCATCCTGGTCGCCCTGAGCGGGGCGCACCTGCTGAATGATCTCATTCAGTCGATGATCCCGGCCATGTACCCTCTGATCAAGGAGGCGTACCAGCTCGACTTCGCCCACATCGGGCTGATCACGCTGGCTTTTCAGGTGACGTCATCATTGCTGCAGCCGGTACTCGGTCACCTCACCGACGCGCGGCCGTGGCCCTACGCGATGGTCGCGGGCATGGGCGCCACGCTCATCGGGCTCTTCGGCCTGTCCTTCGCGCCGAACTACGGCACGGTGCTCGCCTCGGCCGCCATGATCGGGCTCGGCTCGGCCGTGTTCCATCCCGAGGCGACCCGCATGGCGCGACACGCTGCTGCCGGACAGCAGGGATTCGCGCAGGGCATTTTCCAGATCGGCGGCCACGTCGGCTATGCCGCGGGCCCGCTGCTCGCTGCGATGCTCGTGGTTCCGCGAGGCCAGACGAGCCTCGCCTGGGTGTCCGTCGTTGCGCTGGTGGCCATGGTGCTCATGACCTGGACGGGCGCGCGCTATATCGAGATGCGACGATCGCAGGCGGCGGCGGCCGCATCAGCGGGCCAGGGCGCGACAGCTGGTCATTCCGGACCGATGCTCCCGACGAGACACGTGCTCTTCGCCATGGCGATCCTCATCCTGATCCTGCTGTCGAAGAACGCCTATACGGCGGCCTTTACGTCCTACTACACGTTCTACCTGATCGAGCGCTTCGGCGTTTCCGTGCAGCTCTCTCAGGTCATGCTATTCCTGTATCTGGTAGTCGGCGCAATCGGCGTGATCATCGGCGGCATGGTCGGCGATCGCATCGGACGCCACCGCGTGATCTGGCTGTCGATCCTCGGCGCGCTGCCGTTCGCGCTGATCCTCCCCTACGTGGATCTCTTCTGGACCGGGGTGCTGAGCGTCATCATCAGCCTCATCATGGCGAGCGCATTTTCGGCCATCCTGATCTACGCGATCGATCTCGTGCCGCATCGCGTCGGTCTCGTCGGGGGACTGTTCTACGGCCTGGCCTTCGGCCTCGGTGGTCTTGCAGCGGCAGCACTCGGCCTGCTTGCGGACTGGGTCGGGATCATCGCCGTGTTCAAGCTCGTCGCCTGGGTGCCCGCATTGGGCCTGCTGACGTTCCTGCTGCCGCGGACATCGTGAAGGCCGCTGCGGGCAGCCTCGAGACTTGACTTCTGCCTGCCGAGCGACAATCGAAGCGCAACGATAATGTCGCGCGAATGCGCGTCCATGCGGGAGCCGGAAATGTCCTCGACGCCAATCCCCGTCAGCGCCACTGTCGCCGATCTCAGGCTGCGCGTGCGCACATGGCGCAGTGAAGGCCGCCGCATTGGTCTGGTGCCGACCATGGGTGCCCTCCATGAGGGGCACATTTCGCTGGTGCGCCTCGCGCTTGAAACCTGCGATCGCGTCGTCACCTCGATCTTCGTCAATCCGACGCAGTTCGCGCCGAACGA
>JAEYYJ010000077.1 GCA_023430845.1 Pseudomonadota bacterium | reverse complement strand
CGGCCACCTTGCCCTTGATCGGGCAGCCTTTAGGCGCCTTGGCGCGCGCCTCACTCCACAGCCGCGACCGCCATTCGGCGGGCCGTTCGGGCGCATCCGGGCCACTCCAGAGACCGGCTTTGGCCTGTTGTGCCTTGGCCTGGGCGCTGCGGTAGCGCGCCATCATGCCGGCTTCGGCGAGCACATGGCCGCCCTCGACGAGCGAGGCCGCGAGATCATCGGAGCCGACGGAGCAGCTTGCGCGGACGTGCCCGGCATCGTGCTTGCCGGCAGGCTCGCAGGTCACTTGCCGGCCGGAGACCAGGCGGGACAGTGCCGACCGGGCGGCCTCACCGCACCGCCAGCGGCGATTGTTCGCGCGGAGGCATGTCTGGCCGCGGTCGGGCGCCTCGACGCCATCGAGGCGGACAGTCTGGCGGCCAATGCGGATCGTGTCCCCGCCGACGGCATAGGCGCGGCCTACGATCGGCGGCTCTGATGCCTTGAACGGCACGAAGCTCGACAGAGACATTGTCGGCAAGGTCGGCAGGCTCGGGGCCGATGGCGTGAGAGCAGCTGGCCAAAGCCAGACAGCCGCAAATACGGCCGCCAGGATAGCCCCGCCACCGGCAAGCGTTTGCCCAACCTTTGGCGGAATGCGCCGCAGTGGCGCGGATGCGGCGGCGAGAATAGCAGGAGGAGCGCCGTATCGCAGGCGCGGCGTCAGCCCGGCCAGCAGGCAGACCAGACCGATGGCGATGATAAGCATCGCCTCGCGGTCCATGCCTCTGGTCAGGAGCGGACGCGCAAGTCCGGAAACGAGCGCCACGGCGCCCGCCAGCATGAGCGGGCCCGACACGCCCGGCCGGCCCAGAAAATCCAGGATCGGACGGCCCGCTGTCCCGAGACCGCCACCGGCGACACGGCTCATTGCAGCAAGGCCGCCGCCGGTCCATGCCGCACTACCGACCCCCATACGGCCGAGCCAGCGCGCAGACGCGCCGAGGCCCGCACCCGCAGATTGCCCGCCATTCTTGATGCCGCGAGCCGACGCCACAGAGGCACGCCTGATTCCCTGCGCAGAGATGATCGAAGCATGGCGGATGCCACGTCCCGATGCCGCGAGAAAGCGCCGCGAACCGGAGGCAGAAGCGTCGAACGCACGCCTCAATCCACGGCCGGAAGCAGCGAGCCCCATGCGTACGTTACGCTTGGAGGCGGCCGAAGCACGCCGAGCCTTCTTGCCCGCAACCTCGGCGCTCTGACGGCCGAGCCGCACTGCGCCCTCCGCCGCGCGAACGGCGCCATCCTGCGCCGAGCGCTTGATCTCTTCAGCGCGCTCGCGACGATGCTCACGCCGAACGGCGATCGTCGTCTTGACGTACTTGTGCCACTCGAAACCTTCGTTCTTGCGGCGCCAGGGCCAGCGTATGGCCATGCGGATACCCCCTCCAACGGCTCATTTCGAGCCGGGTTGCTGCCAGGGCCCGCCACGCAAGCGTGGTCGCGTCACCTCCGGCGCACGAATCGCATGTGCATTTTCGATGCGAGAGAAACATGGCCCGAGCGCGGCGCCAAGGCCGGGGCGAAATGAGCGGTGATCAATCTGTGCGCAGAGTCTCGGCGGCGCACGCTAAAGCGTCGGACCTTGAATGCGACCTAGGCCTGGGCCAATCTCGAAGTCGCATTCAAGGTCCCAAAGACCCTTTGGAAGCCTAATGTTCTAAAGCAACTTTGGACTTGAAATTCACTCACCGCCTGGCCTCGAATCGACGTGAACGTCAAGTCCGTTGCTTTAGCGCGCGACGGCAGCCTCGAGCAGTTCGCGCAGCTTGCCATCCGGCGCGACGGACTTGCGAGTAGACATGTCGAAAAACACGTTCACGCACTCCGAGGTCGCCACGCAATTCTCGCCGACGAAAATACCGTAGCCGCTCGTGACCGAGCGATTGCCGAGCTTCAGGAAGCGCGAGCCCACCTCGACTGTGCCGGGATAGAAGATCTCACGCCGGAAATCGATTGCCGCCCGCGCCAGCACGAAGTCGATCTTCGCGTCCGTGGCGGCATCCTGCATGAGCCTGTAGTAGAGGTCGCAGCGCCCTGCCTCAACGTACGAAGCAATGGCCACATTGTTGACGTGTCCCAGCTTGTCCGTATCGCAGAATCGGATCGTAACCGGCGTGAACAGATCGTAGGTTTCGCGCCGCGTCAGGTCTTTCGCCGTCTCGTGTTGCATGTCTCGCTGATCATCCGTTGTTTTGATTTTATTGGCTTACGCGCCGGTGGCGCGCACCGTGCCGATCCCCACGATGGTGAAATCGAAAGTCTCGCCTGGGGCAATCGGCAGCGTCGGAATGAGGCTGCCGGTGATGACGACCTGACCAGCCGCGAGTGGTTTGCCCCGCGACGCCGCGAGGTTCGCGATCCAGGCAAGCGCGCCCATGGGATCGTCGGTCTTGCCGCTGTGGTTGCCCGAGCCCGTGGTCAGATTACCGGCTAGACCATTCAGTTCCAGGCTCGCCGGCACCTTGACCGGCGCGCCGAGTACGATGCCCGCATTCCAAGCATTGTCGCAGATCAAGGACTGCGCCTTCGAGGACTTGTAGTCGGCATTGCGGTCCTCGATCAGCTCGAAGGCCGGCATGACCTCGGCGACCGCAGCGCGCACTTCTTCGCGCGTGTAGGGCGTCGCACGCGGCTCGAAGGTCTTGCCGACGCGCACGGCGAGCTCGCATTCCATGACCACGTGCATATGGTCGGCGAGATTGATGGTCGCGGGGGACGCGTGGATGCGCTTCGAATAAATAACGCCGCCGCACGGATGATCGATGCCCATGAGCGCCTGCATGACCTTGGTCGTCGTCGCGATCTTGAGACCGCCGACATCACCATAGAGCGGCGTCCACAGGTCGCGCAGCGCTTCCTGCGCCGCATAGGCCTCATCGATCGTTTTCGGTGCAATTTCCTCGGGCAGATTGCGGAACGTCGACCGCGTGCGATGAGCCTCGGCAATGTATCGCGCAGCGGCAGCAGGATCGAAGGGCATGGCGTTCCTCGGGATTATTATGGGCACGGTGGCGGCGCCACCCTAACGCGGCGCGCGCGGCCGGCAAACCCGATTTGCAGCCCTGGCCATCCGGATACAGACCACCACGGGACTTGAACCGGCGCCGCCCAGCGCTTTATCAGAAGCAGCCCCTAGATGGCCCCAAGGTCATCCGATGTCGCGTAAACCAGGAGAATTACAGCGATGAGCACCGACCGCCCGTCGCCGACAGCACCACGCCCCTTTCAGGCCGAGGTGTCGCGCCTGCTGCACCTGATGGTGCACTCGGTCTACACCGAGAAGGACATATTTCTGCGTGAGCTGATCTCGAACGCGTCCGATGCGTGCGACAAGCTCCGTTATGAGGCGATCGCGCAGCCGGAGCTGATCGGCGATGATGCGCGCCTCGCGATCCGTATCGAGACGGACAAGGACGCCGGCCACCTCATCATTGCCGACAATGGCATCGGCATGAACGACAGCGAGCTCGCAGAGAACCTCGGCACGATCGCCCGCTCCGGCACGCGCGCCTTCATCGAGCGGCTCGGCAAGGATGGCGAGAACTCAGCCCTCATCGGCCAGTTCGGCGTTGGCTTCTATTCCGCCTTCATGGTGGCCGATCACATCGAGGTCGTGAGCCGCAAAGCCGGCGAGACGACCACGTGGCTTTGGACCTCCGACGGAGCGAGCGGCTACAGCATCGAAGCCGCACCCGAGGCCGAAGCCGACAAAGTCCCTCGCGGCACGCGCATCACGCTGCATCTGAAGGACGATGCCCGCAACTTCCTCGACGACTACGAGATCGAGCGGATCGTCAAGACCTACTCCGACCACATTCTCTTTCCCGTCGAGCTGATCAGTGCCGACGGCACCGCAAAGCAGCTCAACTCGGCGAGCGCGCTCTGGCAACGCTCGAAAAGCGAAGTCTCGGCGGATGAGTATACGGAGGCTTACCGAAGCCTCGCGGGACAGCTCGACGTGCCCGCGCTGACCGTCCACTACAAAGCAGAGGGGCGCCAGTCCTATGCCGCGCTCCTGTTCGTACCGACGCAGCGACCGTTCGATCTCTTCGATGTCGAGCGCAAGGGGCGCGTGAAGCTCTACGTCAGGCGCGTATTCATCACCGAGGATGCAGCGCTGCTGCCGGGCTATCTGCGCTTCGTGCGCGGCGTCATCGATAGCG
>JAEYYJ010000058.1 GCA_023430845.1 Pseudomonadota bacterium | reverse complement strand
CGGCGCGACAACTCCGATCCCTCAGGCAGGTATGTCTACGGGAACTGGGGCTTCGCGTGGCCGGCCAACCGCCGCGTGCTCTACAACCGGGCCTCGGCGGATCCGTCCGGCAAGGCGTGGAGCGAGCGCAAGTCCTACATCACTTGGAATGGTAAGACCTGGGGCGGTGCCGACGTGCCGGACTACGGTCCGACGCTGGCGCCGGAAAGGAACGCCGGCCCCTTCATTATGAATGCCGAGGGTGTCGCGCGTCTCTTCGCTCGCAGGCTCATGGCGGAAGGCCCCTTTCCCGAGCACTACGAGCCCTACGAGAGCCCGGTCGCCAACGCGCTTCACCCGAAGATGTCGAGCAATCCTGCTACTCGCGTCTTCCAGAAGGACCGCGAGGAGTTTGGTGACGCCAAGAAGTTCCCGTACGTGGCGACGACCTATCGCCTCACCGAGCACTTCCACTGGTGGACCAAAACCAACAAGCTCAACGCGATCACTCAGCCCGAGTTCTTCGTCGAGATTTCTCCCGAGCTTGCGAAGGAGAAGAACATCTCGAACGGACAGTGGGTGAAGGTGTCGTCCAACCGCGGCTCGGTCAAAGGCAAGGCGGTCATCACCAAGCGTATTCCGGCGCTCAAGGTGGACGGCAAGACGGTGCATACCGTCGGCATGCCGATCCACTACGGCTTCATTGGCGAGACCAAGACGGCGATCGGCGTCAATTCGCTGACACCGTACGTCGGCGACGCCAATACGAACACGCCGGAGTACAAGGCGTTTCTCGTCAACATCGAGCCGCTCAGCGGCCCGGCCGTGAGCTGAGGAGGGCTGACATGTCTGTTCTTCAACCGTCATTCGGCCTCGCCAAGCGCTCCGCCACCACCGGCTCCCTGCCGGCGGCGAAGGTTGAGACGCCGGTCGCCAAGATGATCGATGTCTCGAAGTGCATCGGCTGCAAGGCATGCCAGGTCGCCTGCATGGAGTGGAACGATCTGCGCCAGGACATCGAGGAGAACGTGGGTGTCTACGACAACCCCCACGATCTCACACCCAATGCCTGGACGCTGATGCGCTTTGCCGAGTACGAGAATCCCGAGCGCGATCAGTTCGAGTGGCTGATCCGCAAGGACGGCTGTATGCACTGCCAGGATCCGGGCTGCCTCAAGGCCTGCCCGGCGCCCGGCGCGATCGTGCAGTACACCAACGGCATCGTCGACTTCATCTCGGCCAACTGCATCGGCTGCGGGTACTGCGTGAAGGGCTGCCCCTTCAACATTCCCCGCATCTCGACGGCGGACAACAAGGCCTACAAGTGCACGCTGTGCTCGGACCGCGTTGCCGTCGGTCAGGGCCCCGCTTGCGCCAAGGCCTGCCCGACGAAGGCCATCACCTTCGGCACCAAGGACGACATGACGAAGCTCGCCGCCGAGCGCGTCGCGGACCTCAAGGACCGCGGCTGGTCGAAGGCCGGCCTCTATGATCCGCCGGGCGTCCAGGGCACGCACGTCATGTACGTGCTGCACCATCTGGACAAAGCGCCGCTCTATGCGGGCTTGCCGCAAAACCCGCGGATCAGCCCCCTCGTCGAGGTCTGGAAGGGGGCCGGCAAGTATGCGGGCCTTGCGCTCCTCGGCATCACGGCAGCCTTCGGCGTCGTCCACCATCTGCTTGCGGGCGCCAATCGCGTCACGGAAGAGGATGAGGAGAACGCCGAGAAGCTGCGGGGAGGTGGCACATGACCGGGCACAAGGACGGCGAGGCGCACCTGGAGGTGCCCCGCTACTCTGGCAGCGCGCGCATCAATCACTGGATCGTCGCGATCAGCTTCGTGCTGTTGATGATCAGTGGGCTCGGGCTGTTCCACCCGAGCCTCTACTGGATGACCGGCCTCTTTGGTGGCGGGCCCACGGCGCGCTGGGTGCATCCTTGGCTCGGCATCGTCCTGCTCATCGGCTTCCTCGGGCTGTTCATCCGCTTTTTCGCGGCGAATCTGCCCGAGAGGACCGATTGGGTCTGGCTCAGCAAGCTTCGCCACGTTCTGGCTGGGCGCGAGGAGTATCTGCCCGAGGTCGGCAAGTACAACGCAGGGCAGAAATTCGTCTTCTGGGCTCAGGCCTTTCTGGTGTTGGTCATGTTTGTGACCGGCATCGGCCTCTGGCCGGCGGGACTCGCATATTTCGAGCAGCTTCTGGGCTTTAAGGCCACCATCGACCAGCGGCGTATGGCTGCGGTCATCCATGCCGGGGCCGCCGTGGCCACGATCGCCATCTGGATCATTCACGTCTATGCAGCGATCTGGGTTCGTGGCACCATCAGTGCCATGACGCGTGGTACTGTCACCGGTGGATGGGCTTGGCGCCACCATCGCAAGTGGCTGCGCAAGGAAATCGGCAAGGAACCCGGCGGGCCACAGCCCGCCGAGTGAGGCGCGTAAGGTAGTGAAAGAGACCAGAGGCTCGGATGCCGCGTGACGGTTCCAGACGCCCGGCCGGCGATGCCGTGCCGTTGGCACCCATGGACATCGGCGAAGTAGCGGATCCGCCCTTCGCCGTGCTCCCCGATCCTGCCCGCGTGTTTCTTGCGCGCAGCGAGCGCTTTGC
>JAEYYJ010000033.1 GCA_023430845.1 Pseudomonadota bacterium | reverse complement strand
AAGCCGCGACCTTATAGGTGCTGTGCGGGGCGCTGTCCAGCACCCAAGCACTACTTCGCGAGGACCGCCACTTTGACCGTCTGGGCAGCGCCGGATGCGGCGCCGGCCCCGTCGACAACCACGACATCGAAGCTCGCCAAGGGCCCGGCCGATCCGTCGTGCACGAACTGGACGCGCCCTGCGTCGATGTCGGCCTGGCGAAAGGACGTCACTGGATCGCGCGGCGCTTCCGCGAGTGCTACCCAGCCATCTACGGGGTTTGAAACCGTGAAGGTCAGTGCATCGGGACTGTGGTCCGGATCGACGGCCACGAGATCCATTACCGTCACGGTCACCGCCTGTCCGCGCGAGACGACCAGCTCGAGATCGCCAGCGATCTCGGGCGGAATGTTGCGCAGCTCCGCCGAAAGGTCGCCGCCGGCTTCGAGCGCAATGCTGCCGTAGCGAATATCGCCCTCGACGACACCCGTGCTCGTGATCCGGATCAGGCGCTTGACGACGGCCTCGCCCTGGAGCGTGCCACGGACCTCTGCTGTATCAGCCTTGAGCTTGCCCGCGATGCGCCCGCCTTCGTGCACGCGTAATTCCTGCGCGGCGATATTGCCTTCCACATAACCGTACACGTCGATCGCGCCGGCATTGAGGATGGTGCCCTTGATGATGGTATCGCCCTGAATAAGGGCGTTGCGGCGTTTGTCGGCCACTGCCTACTCCCCTGTCTCCCCACCATACGACGGCGGATCGGGGCGCCGCTCCGCCGATCCGCAGTTCGAGTTCAATGCTAGCGGGGACGGGTGGCAGAAGCGAGGCGCACGTTCGGATTATGGTTGCTGTGCTGAAGCGGGCGCGGGCGCTCAAGCAACGGCGCTGCGATCCGGGATGTCGATCTCGAAGACCGCGCCTCGCTCGGGAGCGCCTTGCACGAGCCGGAGATCGCCGCCATGCGCCACGACGAGCTCGCGCGCAATGGTGAGGCCGAGCCCGGTGCCGCCTTTGCGTGCCGAGCCCTGGAAGGCCTGGAACAGGTGGGCGCGGGCGCGCTCCGGGACGCCCGGACCGCTGTCGCTGAGGCGGATATGCGTCGTGTTCGAGCCGCGGCTGGCCGCGATCGTGATCATGCCCGGATCATCGCCGCGCTGGGACTCGATCGCCTGGAGAGAGTTGCGAACGAGATTGGATAGAACGCGGTAAAGCTGGTCCCGGTCGGCATCCACGATGAGGCCATCGTCGACGGCGATCGCGAGCACGACCCGCGTCGTCGGCGAGAGCCCTAGTCCGTCGCCGACTTCCTCGGCGAGTGAGCGAAGCTGAATGATTTCGCGCCGCGGCGAGGGCTCTTCGGCGCGGCCGAAACGCAGCGTGTCGTTGCAGAAGGCGATCGCACGGTCGAGCGAGGCGATCAGCTTCGGCGCGAAGCTCTGGACCGTCGGATCCGGACTGGACACCAGGCGGTCGGAGAGGAGCTGCGTGTTGGCGAGCAGGTTACGCAGGTCGTGGTTGATCTTGCTCACGGCGAGGCCGAGGGCGGCGAGACGGCTCCGCTGATTGAGCAGATGGTGCAACTCGGACTGCATGTGCGCCAGCTCGCGCTCGGCGGTGCCGATCTCGTCCTGACGCTCGGTGGGCGAGATGATCCGGCTCGCATCCTCGGGGCGCTCGCTGAACCTTTGCATGTTCGAGGCAATGCGCTGCATCGGGCGGACGAGCAGTGAGCTCAGCGCGAAATAGACCAATGCCGCCGTGAAGACGGAGATGATGATCGACAGCACGAGGATGTTCAGGCCGAACTTGAGCATGGCCTTCCGGAGCGGGGCCTCGGGCAGCACGACCTCGATCATGACGCCGGCGTCCTCGTTTGGGAGGCCGACGACGCGCAATGTGCGATCGCCGTTCGAGAACAGCACCTTGAGGGCATCCCATATCTGCGTCATGCGCCGGCTGAACGGCGAGATCATCTCGTCGGGGCTCGGCGGGGACAGATCATACGTTGCATCGATTGCTGGCATCGGGTCGGCGGCAAGTATGAGCTGGCGCTGATCATTGCGTTTGAGTGCAACGGCGCGGACCTGCGCCGTGCGCAGCAGTTCGTCACGCAGGCCTTGAGGCACAGCGCCCTGCGGCGATGCCTCAGCCGCGAGCGAGGCGAGCTGCGCCGAACGCAGCCGGTCCGTCAGCCAGTTGACGCGATAGTTCGCGACCGAGGGCACGAAGATCAGGACTTCGGCCAACATCACGAAGACGATGGTAAGGAGCAGCAGTTTGCCGGGCAGGCCGATTTGCCGGAGGCGGGACCGGACGCGTGCGGTGGCACCGCGAAGCCTGCCTGGGGCCGCGATGTCGGTGTCCACCGGTTGCTCGACCTTCTGGTCCAAACCTCGTGTTCCCTCGCGAAGGCTGTACATCACGAAACGGTCGGCAGGCGCCGGCAGGCCAATCCAATCGCGAGCGCCGGTCAAGCGCGGGTCATATGAACCGGCCCGGCGCGATCCGGATGCCCGCGTTCAGGGCTGTCGTCAGCAACGGTTGCCCATGACAGATCAGCCTGCGAAACCACGCCGCCGCAGTTTCCGGGTCCCGAATTCCCTCCTTATAGGCAGGAAATCCCAGCTCATATTAGCCGAGCTTGCGCAGGAGCCCAACAGCCTTCCGCACCAGGGGTTTGCCCGCCGAGAGGGCATAGGTGCCCATGGCTGCCCGTTTGCTGATCTCGCCGAGCGTGGGATAGGGGGCGATCCAGTTCGTCAAATCCGTGATCTTCAGCCTCTGTGAGATGGCCAGCGACCAGAGTTGGATGAGCTCCCCGGCCGCGCGGCCTGCGATGCCGGCTCCCAGAATGCGTCCCTTCTTATCGGTCACGACCTTGATGAAGCCCTCCGTCGCCCGCTCGGCTTGAGCGCGGTCATTCTCGTGATAGGGCCAACGGAAAACCTGAATGGCGCCATGTTGCTGGCGGG
>JAEYYJ010000019.1 GCA_023430845.1 Pseudomonadota bacterium | reverse complement strand
ATCCGAAGTTCGAGCAGTACGACCTCTCGTCGCTGACGCGTTGCACCGTCGGCGGTCAGACGCTTCCCGTTGCGAAGTCGCTCGAATGGACAGAGCGCACGGGAGCGCCGGTGCTGGAGCTCTGGGGCATGACGGAGCTTGCCGGTGCGGCGACGTTCAATCCGTACTACGGCATCAACAAACCGGGCACGATCGGCCTTCCCGTTCCGGGCTTCTCCTGCAAGATCGTCGACGTGACCGATCCGGATAAAGAGATGCCGGCTGGCGAGCGCGGCGAGCTTATGGTCAAGGGCCTCATGGTCATGGATGGCTACTACGGCAATGAAGCGAGCACGCGCGACACGCTTCGTCCGGATGGCTGGATGCATACGGGCGATATCGCGACCGTCGACGAGGACGGCTATTACACGATCGTCGATCGCAAGAAGGATATGATCCTCACGTCCGGCTACAACGTCTATCCGGCGGAGCTCGAGCGCATCCTATGTGGGCATCCGTCGGTGGCTTTGGCAGCCGTGCGCGGTGTGCCGGACGAGGCAAAAGGTGAGCTCGCCAAGGCCTATGTCATGTTGAAGCCGGGCGCCAAAGCGAGCGGCAAGGAGCTCGCGGACCACTGCCGCCAGCACCTCGCGGCATACAAGGTTCCGCGTGCTGTGCAGTTCGTGGAAAGCGTGCCGATCACATCCTCGGGCAAGATCATGCGCCGCCTGCTGTCGGACATCGATGACGGTCGCGTCGTGGTCGACGAAGTGACCATCACTCGGCCGGCATAAGAATGCGCGCTTACTGTCCGTTCCCGCGCCGCGATGTGCCGGCGAAATACCCGAGCCATGCCCAGCCGGCGCCGAGAATGAACGAGAGCACGAAGATGCCGGGGAAGAGACGCGGATGGTCGGGCGATAGCCCGATCTTCATCACGAGCCACGCGAACAGGACGCCCGCAGAGCCCGCGGCAAAAGCACCGACGATGATCTTCTGTGGCTGGTCGGCGCGTCGTCCGATCAGATAGCCGGCGACGATGGTGCCGGGGTTCATCACGGCGTGCGTGACGATCTCGATCAGGTCCGGAGGAATATTGCTGAGCATCGACACCGATGGCGCCCTTTCGGTGTGGATCAGCTCTTCTTGGCCTTGGCGGCGATCTCGTCCTTCAGCTTCTCTTCCTCGTATTGAATGAACCAGCCGACCATCTGTCGCCAAAGCGCCTCGCACATGTCGGGCGGGATGCCCTTTTCCTCGGCGAGCTTACGCACGCGGTCGAACACCTGCTGGTTGCGCCAGGGTACGTTGGCTTCCTGATTGAGGCCGAGCTTGATCTGCCAGGCGCGCTCCACGTAGCCGAAGCGCTCCGCGATCATGCTGACGAGCTGCTGATCGCAGCGGTCGATTTCGACGCGGACCTCGGACAGATCCTTGCAGTCCTGGGGCGGGCGCCCGGTCGTGGCAGTGCTCATCGCGGCCTCTTTGTATTGTGCTCGGCACGTCGGGGACTGGAAGCACCGATGCGCGCCCGGCTGTCGGCGTGGCGCGCATCGGCGGCAGGAAGCCTTACTTCTTGGCGGCGCGTTCGGCCAGCACCTTGCGGGCGATGCGGAAGCATTCGACGCCTGCGGGAAAGCCCGCATAGATCGCGATCTGGTGGAGGATGGCCTTCAGTTCGTCCTGGGTCACGCCGTTGTTGAGTGCGCCGTTCAGGTGGAGCTCCCACTCATGCATCCGACCGAGCGAGGCCAGCATGGTGAGGTTCATCATGGAACGGATCTTCGGCGGGATCGTCGAATCGCCCCAGATCTTGCCCCAGCAGAACTCGTTCAGCATGTCCTGGAACTCGGCGTTGAACGCGTCCGCCGTCGACAGGCTCTTCTCGACATACTCGGCGCCGAGCGTCGACTTGCGCGCGTTCAGACCCTTCTCCCACAGCTCGCGATCCATGATTTCCTCTCCGGATTTATCGCCACCTCGCCGTCGAGTTGGCCCGGGGGCGACTTTTGGCACCCTTTGGCCTGCGCCTCAAGCCGTCGTGCCGGGAGTTCATTGTGGCGTCGTGGCTACAAGTGGCGCTGTCGGTCGAATTCTCTTCTCGTTCTGCCGTGATGACGCCCGATTGTGCTCATCATAAAGCGTTCATTGCGTGGGACACGGGTGCCGTCCGGGCCACAGACGGCAGCCCGTCATTTCGTGAGTGTGTTTGGGAGATGCGCAGTCTACCCGTGTACATCATTGCGGCGCGTCGTACGGCCATCGGGCGGATCGGCGGGCTGCACAGGCTCCGGCGCGTCGAGGATCTGGCGGCGCCTGTCGTCGAGGCTGTGCTCAAGGATGCGAGCGTCGACGTTGAGCAGGTCGATGAGATCATCGTCGGCAACTGCACAGCCGGCGATAACCCGGCGCGCCTGATCGCGCTTGCCTCGGGCCTCCCCGTTGCAGCCATGGCCACGACTGTCGATCAGCAATGTGCGTCGGGTCTGGAGGCCATCCTTTCGGCGGCGCGGAGGATTGCGGCCGGCGAGGCGGATATCATCGTCGCGGGGGGCGTCGAGTCCCTCTCGACAGCGCCCTGGCGTAT
This sequence comes from Pseudomonadota bacterium, assembly GCA_023430845.1. Classification (GTDB taxonomy): domain Bacteria; phylum Pseudomonadota; class Alphaproteobacteria; order Rhizobiales; family Hyphomicrobiaceae. Next base: position 954 of record JAEYYJ010000019.1, on the reverse strand, counting down.
CGCCAAGCCGCGCAGTCTTTTCCAGACGCCACACTTCATCCGGCCGGAACCCATGGGTGCGCCCGCCATGGCCGAGCACGTGCCGCACACCTCGCTCGAGGGGTTGGCGGGCCGGCTCGGCATTTCGCGCACCGAACAGGATGCCTGGGCACTGGCCTCGCATGCGAAGGCGACGGAGGCCCGTGAGGCCCGCCGTTTCGTCGGCGAGATCGTGCCGCTCAGGTCGACCACCGAAGAGGCGCGCGATCAGAGTGCGGTGGATCCCGATGCCGAGGACCTCGCCGATCTTGAGCCGATCGCCGGCGAAGACGGCACGCTCACAACCGGCAATATCAGTGCGCTGCACGATGGCGCGGCGTTCGTCGTACTCATTTCGGAAGCCGAGTGGGAGAAGCGCGGCCGCCCTCCTGCGCTGAGCCCGGTCGTCAATGCAGCCCTCGGTGTCGAACCCGGTCAGGAGGGTGCAGCGCCAATTGCCGCCGTGCAAAAGCTTTACGGACGGCTGAACGGCTTCGATCGCAGCACCATCTCGGCCTTCGAGCTGAGTGAGGCTTCAGCCGTTCAGGCGATCGCGCTCTGCCGCGAGCTCGGGCTCGACGAGGCGAAGATCAATCCTGATGGCGGCGCCGTGGTCCGCGGCCATCCGCTCGGGGCCTCGGGCGCGGTGTTGGTCACGCGCCTGTTCTCGCGGCTCGTGCGCAATGGGCAGAAGGCGCGCGGCCCCCACTATGGCGTCGCGGCATTGGGGGCCAACGGCGGGCTCGGTCTCGCTGCGATGTTCGAGCGGCGCTGACGGCACGCGCCCTCCCGGCGCCCTGACGCCGAGTGAAAATTCCGCACGCTCGGCGACGGAAGTCCTGTATTTACCACGTTTGGTCCGCTGTCCCGGTCATCGCCGAGCCGCATTCTGGGCGTGAAAGCGCCGCAAGACATGGTTAACATCGCCCTGAGGGC
>JAEYYJ010000442.1 GCA_023430845.1 Pseudomonadota bacterium | reverse complement strand
TCCGCATCGACTTTGGCTTCGGCCTTCACGATCGCGCCTGGCCCCAACGGCGCGAGAGAGAAATCAGCCGCACGCGACCACAGCACGCGCACCGGGCGTCCCGGCACTGCGCGCGCGAGCATAGCTGCTTCATAGGCCGCGTCGTCCTGACCAGAATGACCGTACGTGCCGGCACCAGGCACATGTATGACAACGACATTGCCTGCATCGATGCCCAGTGCCTTGGCAAGAGGTGCGCGCATGTCGTGCACCGCCTGGCTATGAGAATGGATTTCGAGCGCATCGCCACGCCAGACGGCAATGGCACACGAGGGCGCGATCGATGCGTGCGCGATGTACGGCCGTTCGATCTCGGTCGAGAATACGCGCCCTTCTGCTGAAGTGACATCGCCCTTCTCGATGACGATTTCGGGCTGCGCGGGATCGGCCTCGACAGCCTCTCGCATGAGCGAAGGCACTGTGGAGCCTTGCGACCAACTAGCGAGCTTTTCGGCGTGCGCGATTGCGCGGACCGCGACATCCTCCCGCTCCGCGATAATGCCGACAAACGAGCCATCGCGGACCAAATGCACATTCGGAAAGGCGCGCTTGAGGGCGGCCTCATCAAACGCTTCAAGGCACCGCCCCGAGGCGGGTGGATCGAGCGTGCGCCCGTGCAGCATGCCCGGCAGTTCAACGTCATGAATAAAGCCGGGGCCTGTAGCCTTGGCTGCGAGGTCGATGCGCGGCATCGACGTGCCGGCGACGCGCCGCTCGGCGGGCCTCTTCGGTCGTGCGTGGTCGAGAACAGGCGCTGCCAGATCTACCGACGAGGCGAGCGACCAGTAGCTGAGATCCGTCTCGCGGCCGTTGGCGACGATACGCCCCTGTTCGACGGAGAGACTCTCAGGTGGGGCCTGCAGAAGCTTGGCGGCTTCCGCGAGAAGGAGCGCCCGCGTCGCAGATGCCGCGAGGCGAACCGCGCGCCCACCGGTCTCGATGGAGAGGCTGCTGGACGTGCCGGCTTCGACCGGACCGAGCGCCGTGTGGCCCGCGATGAGCGCAACGCTTTCAGGTGCAACGTCCAATTCGTCGGCTGCAATTTGCACAAGGGCGGTGGCGATGCCCTGGCCGATCTCGACCTTTCCGGACTTGAGCACGACCACGCCCTCGCGCGAGAGATCGATCCAATCGCTGCAGCGCGGGTTGTCGTTCAAGCTGGGAGACGACGCGATCGTACTCATGCGCGCGCCCTCCCCATCGCAGCCGCACGCTCGATAGCGCGCAGAATACGATCATGCGCACCGCAGCGACAGAGGTGATCATCGAGCGCCGCGGCGATTTCCGCGCGGCTTGGCACACCGCCCCGATCCAGCAGCGCCTTGGCACGCATGAGAATGCCGGCGAGACAGTACCCGCACTGTCCTGCCTGCTCCTCGAGCAGACTGTCGACCAGCGGATGGTTGATGCCATCACGGACGAGCGCTTCAACGGTTTCCACACGCTGACTGGCGACAGAGCCCACTGGCACCATGCAAGCAGTCTGCGGCCGACCATCGAGCAGCACAGTGCAGCTCATGCACTGCCCTTCTGCGCAACCCGCTCGCGTCCCCTTGAGGCCGAGGTCATTGCGCAGAACATAGAGAAGAGGCGTATCAGGATCGACGCTTACGTCACGCGTCTCCCCGTTCACGTGCAGCCTTATGGGATCCATTGTGTACGTCCATCGTGAAGCTTCCGATGGACGTTAGCGCATGATCGCGGGGGCGCGCATCAGGCAAGTTCAGGCCGAACCAGTTCCATTGCGAAGGAAGATCGTTCGGGTTGGTCCGCTCACTGGCGTTCCAACGGGCGCTTCCTCATGATGGGGCAGTTTGATCCATTCCCCATCCGGCAATCGCTGCTCTGCAACATGATGCTGACCATGAGCGTCGATATCGATGCGAATGCGGATGTCACCGCGTAGTGCCGCTTCCACCAGCTCCACGACCTCGTCCGCCAGCGCGTACTCGTCGCGCCACTCGCCGAGTTTGACGACATAATGCCCACGCTCCGTGTGGATCGACACGGCAAACCCGTCCGGTACGGTGCGCGGAATGGAGATCGTTCGCTCGGTCAGGACCAGCGGCAGCTCAGGATAGTTCTGCGAGATATGAGCGATTTCTTTCAGAACGCGCATGTGAAACGCCCGATCGATCATGGCCTCGAGTGCTGCACGCGATGAACTCGGGGAGGCCAAATATGGCGGGCTGGCCGCGTCGTCCTCGACCCATTCTGCATCGCCTCTGCATTCGTAGAGCCGGGAGCACAAGGACATCTTCGCCTCCGATCTGCAAAGTTTAATCGGTATGGAGTTTAGGCGAATTGATGGGACCGAATAACTGTCGCTCCTGCCAGCTGTCGCATACGACAGGTCATTAAGGAACGAAGAGCTGCTGCGAAACGGCCTTGGCGACAGCCTGGGTGGTCGTGGTGCACTGAAGTTTCTCGCGGGCGGCGTTGAGATGAAAACGCACGGTCCTCTCGCTGATCCCGAGAATGGCGCTGACCTCCCACGCCGTCTTACCCGCGGCCATCCATTTCAGGCAGTCGATCTCGCGCGCAGAAACTATAATAGCCCTGTCGCTTCCACGCCCGAAAATGCGCAGCATATGCTGATGGAAATACTGCCCTAGCGCCGAAAATTCCCGCTCGATTGTCGGTTTTCTGGACGGCCAATCATCCATGCCCTCATCGGCACTGATGACTAGAGCCGCCGACTCGCCATGATAATCACTGAGTCCGATCGCAAGATTTCGCACACTAAAGCCCACTGCGGGGGCGCAATCGGGGCATTCGTCGCGCGTATCGAAAATGGGCGCGAGGCCGAGGCGTCCGATATTCACGCGCTCGCGGCTCGTCGCGTGTCGGGCCCAGGAGTCGGCGTAAACGCAGTGAATGAATCGCGTCGCGGCATCCCTCGTAATAGGAATATTGAGCGCAATGTAGATGACCGACGACAGCGGATACGCCTCGCGGGCGACGCGCAGGAACGCAGCGCCCTGGCTCCGCTCCTGGGCATCAGAAACGGCTACGCCCAAATTCTGCAGGAGTGCTTCGAGGCTTCTCATCGCTTCCGCTCCCAGCGATCATTCTTACGCGGATGCACCTACGGCAGCGTAAACGCGCCCCATAAAATTCGACGGATCTTTTGCCAGCTTTCGACACTCCGAACGCGGCACGAGCGTGCGCGCTAACCGCCGTCACGCATCCGGATATTCTCGATTCATCATTACTGTCCGATGCGACAGTTTCGATAATCCCGCCGCCTACAAATATGAAAATGGATCGGCAGCACGCCACGAGAGAACGCGCCTGCCGGGAAAGCGAACAATTGTTCGCATTCTGAAAGCAAAGTTGAAACAGTTCTCCTGCAATCTAACTATTCGAGGAGTTTCGTCATGGGCAAGAAATCAAGTAGCCCCCCAGAGCAACCGATTCAATCTCCGGAGCCGCCCGATTGCGGCCACGAGCCGGCCCCGCCGCCTGCCGCCGATTGTCCAGGAGGACCAGCCGTGGATCTCTCTGGCGTGCTCGGCATTCTTCCGAACATCAGCATCGCGGGTGACGCGGGCGCCATAGTATCGGGGACCGGCATCTCGGCCGTCCTCCCCGTCGACGTCTCGCTGGTCGCAAACGAATCTTCCAAAGGCGGGCTCAATATCGAGCTGTCGCCCATCGAAGTAGCGACGCCTGCTGGTGATGATGGCGATGGTGGCCTTCCCCTCCTCAGTCTCGATAGCGAGACCGACGCGACCATCCAGCTTCCTCTTTTCGGCGAGGATGGCATCGTCAGCAGCAGCACGAACCTCGGCGCTGTCATCGGCGGCGATGGTGCCAGCGCCGACGTCGGCAGCCTGCTGAATGCCGCAATGCTCGATGTTGGCAACGGCGGCGGGCTCGGTGGCATCGTCGGAGGCGAGGCCTACGATGGCAACGTGCCACTGGCCGGCGACCTCGCTTCGGCCCTTGGCTCGACGCTCGATTTGCTGACAACAACATCATCGCTGTTCGACGTCCCAGCTCTGGATATCCTCGGCTGTGACGGAATGGATGGCTGAACGGATTGCGTGGGTGGGCAGGGCGGCAGCGCTGCCCGCCCGCGCAAATAAGAAGGGGGGATAGCGCGGGCGGAGGCGACGCGATTGTCCTGTCGTCCTCCGTGAACACATGGAGGACGGCCCATGCTCAACGAGAATCGGGTTCAGGCATCCGCTCTGGACGTCGCCGGAAAAGGCGGCTTTACCGTTCAGGAGCCCCAGCGCGAACGTGGGCTCTGGAGCTTTCTGACATGGTCGTTCTTCCTCGCCCAGATTGCAGCCGGTAGCGCATTCGCGAGTGGCGCGGCACAGGCCGGCGCCACCACTGACCTGAATGCTCCGGACGGCTCATCGGGCTCTGGTGCCACGGGCACACAGCTTCTCTCGACCCCGGATCTGCGCGCACTCGATATCTCGGAAGCCGACGTGACGGGAGCGCCGAGCGCGGCCGCGCCAGTCGAGGGCAATGGTGTTCTCAATGAAATCAGCGGCGGCGGTGCGGAAGTGTCGGTCGAGCTTGCTGGCGACAACACTGCCTTTCCGCAATTCGCGCACGTACCGGGATCGGCGGCAGCCGACGGTCCTCTCTCCCCAGCCGCGAATGAGGACGACGGTTCTGTAGATCCCAGCGATTTCCCCGGCATCGAGATTGCGCTGCCAGACCTGACCGGCGTGCTGCCTCTCGAGACCGTCGGCGACCTGGTCGAGGGCCTGGGTGGGACATTGGACGGACTGCTGGTGCCTGCCGTCGAGACCATCGAAGATCTCGCTGGCGTGCTCGGCCCGACGCTCGATGTGGCGCTCTCGCCGGTCGCAACGCTCGTCGGTGACCTGGCCGGCGGCCTCGAAACCGCACTGAACCCGCTGTTTGTGCCCATCGAAGCTCTGGCGGAAGGGGCTGGCGATCTGCTCGATCCTCTCGACGCGATCGGCAGTGAGTTGATACAGCTAGCAGATCCTATCATCGATATCGTCGAGCCGATCCTGGCGCCTGTCGTGCAGATTGCCGATGCAGCCGAGCCCATTCTCGATCCGGTGTTGGAAGTTGCATCTCCCGTTGTCGATCTCATCGAGCCGGCAATCTCACCGTTGCTCGCCCCCTTGGCGCCGGTCGCACAGCCAGTGCTCGATCTTTTGCCTGCAAGCCTTGGCGGCGACGGATTGCTCGGCGGCCTCTTCGCAGGGAGCGCACCCGCCGATGCAGTCGGCTCTCTGGGCGCACTCCAGTTCGCCGCCGCCGCCGAGGCGAACGGCTTCGAGCTCATCGAGGCAGGCGCCTACACCGAGTTTGGCATCAGCCTTCAGGAAAGCCTGCTCAATACCGAGAGTGGCGACGGTGACATCACAGGCGACACCGTACTCGACATCAGCGTGCTCACGGGTGACGGCGACGATGCCGGCATGCCACTCCCGACGCTGATCGGCCATCTCCAGCAGGAGATCGCACTCCGCGGCTTGGGTGAAGGGCTGATTTGATGATAACGGGGGGGACATCCAATACCGGCACCACGCCGGCCGCCGATTTACTCGAGCGGCCGGATGTGCGCGCAAGCGCGAGCACCAGCGAGCAATCTCGCCGCGGCGCAAGCATCGCGCACCTCCGGCAGCTTGCTCGGTGGCCGGACTGGCTCGGCAGGCCGGCGTTCCTTCGCACGGCAGAGGACGAGGCGTCGAGCGGCCCGACAGCATCGGGCGATCCTCTCACCCACTGGCGCGACGTCGCCCGCAAGAACCTCGTCGCCGTCGGAATCTTCTCGGTATTCGTCAATCTTCTGATGCTGACGATGCCGATTTATCTCTTCCAGATTTCCGACCGCGTGCTCACGAGCCACAGCCTGCACACGCTGCTCATGCTGACGCTCGTCGTCATGGGATTGATAGCGGTGCTCGCTCTGCTCGACACGTTGCGTCGCCAGGTTTTGAGCCGCCTCGCGACACGCATGGAGACGATCCTCGGCGGTCCCATTATCGCCAGCATCATCGCTCAGGCCCCCGCAACCGACAGCGGCAACGTCCAGCCCCTGCGCAATCTGCATCAGGTCCGCAGCTTCCTGTCAGGGCCGATCATGCTGGTGCTGTTCGACGCGCCCATGGCGCCGCTCTACTTCGCGGCGATCTTTCTCATTCATCCGCAGCTCGGATATCTCGTGCTCGTTGCGGGCTTGCTGCTGATCGCCATCGCGTTTCTCAATCAGCGCGCGACTTCCGCACCACTCGGACAAGCCGGCGTCTTCGGCTCGAAGGCCGAAGCACAAGCAGAATCCCTCGCGCGCAACGCTCAGGTCGTGAATGCCATGGGCATGCTCAACGAAAGCGTCGCGCAATGGGGCCGCGAGCAGGCCGCCGCCCTCACCATGCAGGCGGACGCGCAGGACCGCAGCGTATGGATCAGCGGTCTTTCGCGCTTCGTGCGCCTCGCCACGCAGATCGCCATTCTCGGCTGGGGCGCGTATCTGGCGCTCAATGGTCATCTCACGGGCGGCATGATGATTGCGGCCTCCATCATCGCCGGTCGCGCCCTGCAGCCGCTCGAAGGCATGATCGAAGGCTGGCGAAGCGTGCTGCAGGCGTGGACGGCTTACGGGCGCATGTGTACCGCAGTGCAGGCCTTGCGCAACGAGCCGCCCCGCCTGAAGCTGCCCAAGCCGAAGGGCCATCTGGTTGCGGACAAGCTGCTTTATCTGCCTGCGGGAACCAAGGAGCCCGTACTCAATGGCGTGAGCTTCGAGCTCAAGCCCGGCGAGTCGCTGGCGATCGTCGGGCCTTCCGGCTCGGGGAAGTCGACGCTCGCGCGGATGCTCGTCGGCTGCCTGCATCCAACGGCCGGCAAGATCCGACTCGACTCGACGGAGCTGCGCAACTGGGATCGTCGCCAGTTCGGTGAGTTCACCGGCTATCTCCCGCAGGAAGTCGAGCTGTTCCCAGGCACGATCAGAGAGAACGTGTGCCGCATGCGCGGCGACCTGCCCGACGAGACGGTCTATCGCGCCGCCCAGCTCACGAGCGTGCACGAGATGATCTGCCACCTCCCAAGCGGCTACGAAACCATTCTCGAGCGGAGCGGCGCGCCGCTATCCGGCGGCCAGAAGCAGCGCATCGCGCTTGCCCGCGCCTTCTTCGGCGATCCGGCCCTCGTCGTTCTCGACGAGCCGAACTCCAATCTCGATGCCGTCGGCGAGCAGGCCCTCACCGAGGCCATGCAGCGCGCCAAGCAGAATGGCATCACGGTTGCGGTCGTGACGCAGCGTCCAGCGCTGCTCAACATCGTCGACAAAGTGCTCATCCTGCGCGCGGGGCGGCAGGATGCATTCGGCACACCTCACGAAGTCCTGCGCCGGCTCTATGCGGCGAAAAGCACCGCCGCCCCAGCCGCAGCGCCGCCGGCCGAAGCCGCGGAATAAGTAGAGGGGGACCGAACCATGAGCCATGTTCCGAGCATCGACCAATGGCACAAGGGCGTGCCGAGCGACAGCCGCGGCCCCATCCGCATTGGCGCCGCGATCCTGCTGCTGTGCCTCGGTGGCTTCAGCGTCTGGGCTTCCGTCGCGCCACTCGAAGGTGCCGTCGTGGTGTCCGGCTCGTTCGTCGCGACCGGCCAGAACAAGCAGGTCCAGCACCTCGAAGGCGGCATTGTTCGCGATGTGCTCGTGCGCGAGGGCCAGCGCGTCGAGATCAACCAACCCCTTCTCCGGCTCGATGCGACCGCGGCCGAAGCGCGCCTGCGCCGCCTCGTCCTGAGGCGTCATCGCCTGCTCATCATGAAGGCACGGCTCGGCGCCGAAGCCTCGGGCGATGCACAATTCGCGCTGCCGGAGCACGCGAGCTTCGCGGAAGGCGGCGATGAGGTCGCGGCGATCTATGCGAGCCAGCTCATCGAGCTCAAGGCGCGTCGCGCGAAAATCACCGACGAAGAAGCCGTGCTGAGGCGCGAGATCGCCGGGCTTCAGGAGAGCATCGGCGGCTACCGCGCACAGGCGGCCGCCACGGAAGAGCGCATGGCGCTATTCTCACAAGAGCTCAAGGACAAGTCCGAACTGCTCGAACGCCAGCTCGTCCGCAGAACGGAGATTCTTGCGCTCCGCCGTGCCGAAGCCGGGCTTTCAGGTGAACTGGCGAGCCTGCAGGCGCGCGCCGCGGACGCACGCGAGCGCGTGTCGCGGGCCGAGCAGCAGATTGCGCATCTGAGGTCGGCCGCCCTGCAGAAGTCACTCGAGGATCTGCGCGCGACAGAAACCGAACTCGATGACGTCAGCGAGCAGATTCGCGCCGCGCGCGACGTCATGGATCGCATCGAGATCCGCGCACCTGTCAGTGGCATTGTCGTGCGCCTTCTGCACAACACCAGGGGCGGCGTGGTCGCAGCGGGCGCCGTGGTGCTCGAACTTCTCCCAGTCGACGACGAGCTGGTCATCGAGGCACGCCTGAATCCGAATGAAGTGGTTCACGTCAAAGAAGGGCTTGGCGCCATGGTCCGCCTGAGTGCACTCAACCAGCGCCTCACGCCTATGATCGAGGGCAAGGTCGTCTATTTGTCGGCCGACACGGTCTCGCAGCGCGACGCAATCGGCGCTCAGGAAGCTGCACGCCGCGATACATTCGTTGTTCGCGTTCAGCTCGACGAGCAGAATGCCCGCAGCAAGCTGGAGAGCTTCCGCCCGACGCCCGGCATGCCTGCCGATGTCTTCATCAAGACGGATGAGCGCACATTCCTCGAGTACATCATGAAGCCGCTCTCCGACACGTTCGTTCGTGCTTTCAGGGAGCAATAGGAGCGGCACGCAGCGTCGGCCACCACATTACTCGGCAGCCGTACGAACCGGGACGTGTTGCTGATCCGACGCCTCGTCCTCTGTCGCTGTGGAGAGCACGTCGCGGCGTCCGGCACCGAGCTTCGTTCCGACCTGCTCGAGCAGGAGGTAGACGGCCGGCGTGATGTACAGCGTCAGAAGCTGCGAGACCGCGAGCCCCCCGACCACGGCGAGCCCGAGCGGCTGACGCAGCTCGGCGCCGGCACCCCAGCCGACCGCAATCGGCAGCACGCCGAAGAGCGCCGCCATGGTCGTCATCATGATCGGGCGGAAGCGCAGGAGACAAGCCTCGCGGATGGCTTCATGAGGCTCCATGCCGCGCGATCGCGCTTCGATCGCGAAGTCGATCATCATGATCGCATTCTTCTTCACGATGCCGATGAGCAGGATGATGCCGATCATGGCGATGATGGTCAGTTCGACATCGAAGACGATCAGCGTCAACAGCGCACCAAGACTGGCCGATGGCAGGCCCGAGAGAATCGTGATCGGATGAATGAAGCTCTCGTACAGAATTCCAAGAACAATGTAGATCGTGAGGATGGCAGCGAGGATCAGGAGCGGCTGATTGCGGAAGCTGTCCTGGAAAACCTGGGCCGTGCCGGCGAACTGGCCGCTGATACCCGCCGGCATGTTGACGTCGCGCTCGACATCGGCCATGCGCTCCACCGCCTCGCCGAGCGTGAAGCCGGGGCCGAGATTGAACGTCACGGTCACGGCAGGAAGCTGGCTCTGACGCGCTACAGCGATCGGTCCCGAGCCGAGCGTGACCCGCGCGAGCGCATCGAAGCGCACGAGCTGACCGCTGGAGGCACGCAGATACACGCGATTGAGCACGCTCGGATCGAGCTGATAGGTCTTACTCGCCTCGAGGATAACGGAATAGTCGTTCCCGGGCGTGAACACCGTCGCTATCTGGCGCTTACCGAACGTGGAGTAAAGCGTCGAACGCACCGTCTCCATCGACACGCCATAGCGAGCGAGTGCGTCGCGATCCACGTCGATCTTGACTTGACGCGCACCGAGTTCGAGGTCGCTCGTCACATCCGCAAATCCGGGCGTCACCTTGAGGCGCTCGACGAGGCGGCCGCCGCCTTCATAGAGCGCTTCGCGATCCACGCCGGTCAGCGTGTACTGATAGGCTGACGCGCCGCCGCGGCTACCGATCCTGAGGTTCTGCAGCGGCACCGGGAAGGCGCGAATACCGACGATGCCGGCAAGCTTGCGGCGGAGACGGTGCTGCACGTCCGCGATCGTCGCCCGGTCGCCACGTTCGGAGCGGGGCTTCAATTGCACGAAGATTGAACCGCGGTTGATCGTGGGATTGAAGCTCGTGCGCGCCACATTGGAGTTGATGTAGAGCACATCGGGGTCCGTCAGAACGGCGGCGGCGACCTGGCGCTGGCGCTCCAGCATCGCCGGGAAGGCGACGTCGGGCTGTGCCTCCGTGCGAACGATGATGATGCTCGTATCCTCGACGGGCATGAAGCCCTTCTTGACCGTAGCGAATGCCCAGACCGTCGCCACCATGGTTCCGACCGTGAGCAACAGCATCAAACTACGATGGCGCAGGGACCAGTCGAGTGATCGGCGATAGCCATTGGCCATGGCCGCATATCCACTCTCGAAGGCACGCGACAGGAAGCCGGCGTTCTCCTGGTGCACGTCCTTGCGGCTCAGCATGCGCGCGCACAGCATCGGCGTCATGCTCAGAGCAATGAAGCCCGAGAGCAGGATCGCAAGGCTGATCGTTACCGCGAACGAGAAGAAGAAGCGCCCGACGACGCCGCCCATGAGCAGGATCGGGATGAAGACCGCAACCAGAGAGAACGTGATCGAGAGAACGGTGAAGCCGATCTCTTTCGCGCCTTTGATTGCGGCCTCGAACGGCGCCATACCCTTCTCGATATAGCGCACGATGTTCTCGAGCACGATGATGGCATCGTCCACGACGAAGCCGAGTGCCAAGGTCAATGCAAGCAGCGTGACGTTGTCCAGCGAGAAGCCGAAATAGGCCATACCGGCAAACGTGCCGATGATCGAGAGAGGCAGCGCGAACGCCGGAATGATCGTCGCTCGCCAGTTGCGCAGAAACGCGAGGATCACCAGAACGACGAGTACGGCGGTAATGAGCAGCGTGAGCTCGACGTCATGGACCGACTCGCGGATCGACTCCGAGCGATCCGACAGGATGCGCAGCTCGATGGTCGGCGGCAGGTCGGACTGGAACTGCGGAACGATCTGGCGCACGGCATCGGTCACCGCGACCGTATTGGCATCCGGCTGGCGGCGTACGGAGACGATGATGGATCGCTTGCCGTTGTATTCGGCATAGGCCTCTTCATCCTCGACCGAGTCCTGGACCTCGGCAACATCCTGCAGGCGAACGGGCGCCCCATTGCGCCAGGCGATGACGATCGGCTTGAAGTACGCCGCCGTCGCTTCAGCGGACTTCGCTTCGAGGATGTAGACCTGCCGGTCCGTGCGGATGGATCCGAGCGGGCCGACGCCGGCAATGGCGCTGACGGCTGTGCGCAATTCCTCGACGGAAATACCGCGTGTCGCCATGGCATCGAAGTCATAGCGGATGCGAACGGCGCGCTTCTGCGCGCCGTTGATCGTGACCTCACCGACGCCCGGCAGCGTCGAGAGGCGCGGCAGCATGACCGTCTCGGCAAACTCGTTGATATCGGCGGATGGCGCGGTATCGGATGTCAACGCGAGGAAGATGACCGGGCTGTCCGCCGGATTGACCTTGCGGAAGGAAGGTGGCGCCTCGAGATCCTCCGGCAGGCGACGCGTTGCGACCGAGATCGCCGATTGCACATCGAGAGCGGCCGCATCGATGTCGCGATCCAGCGCAAATTCCAGCGTGACGGTCGTGGCACCTTCGACGCTCGACGAGGTGATGTTGGTGATGCCCGCGATTGTCGAGAACTGCCGCTCGAGCGGCGCCGCCACCGATACGGCCATGGTATCAGGGCTCGCGCCCGGCAGCCGCGCCGAGACCGTGATGGTCGGCACATCAATGCGCGGGATGGCGGCAATGGGCAGCTGCCGGTACGCGAACAGGCCCGCCATGAGAATGGAGGCCATCAACAGTACCGTCATCACCGGGCGGCGAATGCACAGCTCCGAGATCTTCATCGCCTAACCTCTGGGTTCATGACCTCTCAGGCACTCGATACCTTGCAGAGGATCGTGCTGTCGCAACGGCGGTATATGCTCACGTCCGCCCGCGCTCCGGTCCCGGCCGGAATGACGGCGAATCACGCGCCGCGGGTCCGCTGCCACGCTTGTTGGTTTCGCCGGCCTCTCCCTTTGGGGCCGTACTCCCTGTTGGCACGGCTTCCGGCTCACGGATCGTGATCGAAGCTCCGGGAGCGAGACGGAGCTGGCCGTCGGTCACCACGCGCTCTCCCGCTGCAAGGCCATCGGAAAGATAGGCACTCGTGCCGATCACCCGGGCAAGCGCCACCGTGCGCGGCGCAACCCGTCCGTCAGCGCCAATGACCCAGGCGAGCATACCCTGCTGGGACGGCAGTACGGCGCTCGCCGGCACCGCGACGAAACCGGAGCGACGCTCCACAACGAGTTCGACGTCGACGGCCTGCCCGGGCCAGAGCACTTCGTCCTCGTTCGCAACCTCGACCTTGCCCATGAGCGTGCCGGTCGTCTTGTCCACCTGATTGTCGATGAAGATCACGCGGCCCTTGGTTTCGATCGGCGTTTCGCCGCCAACACGGATCGTGGCCTCCGAACGCGCGGTAAGTGCACGGCGCAGATTGACGAGATCGGCCTGCGGCACCGAGAAAGTCACGTAAATCGGCCGCGTCTGATTGATGACGATCAGCGAGCCGGTGTCCGCTGCGCGCACATTCGAGCCAAGCTCAGCCCGAAGTGCTCCCGTGCGGCCGGGAATGGGCGCCAGCACGGTCAGATAATCAAGCTGGGTGCGCCACGCCTCCAGCTGTGCCTCGCCGGCGGAAATAGAGGCCTTCAACACCTCGACGGCACTACGCTGCGTCTCCGTCGCTTGTTCGGTGACGATATTCTTGGTGACGAGAGCCTCGCGGCGGCGAAGGATGGCCTCCGCATCGGTCAGCGAGGCGCGGTCGCGCGCGATATTGGCCTCAGCCTGCCGCATCTGGGCTTTGATCAGGCGATCGTCCAGGCGAAAGAGCACGTCACCCGCGCGGACCTCATCACCCTCCTTGAAGGCGATCTCCGAAATCTGGCCGTCGACGCGCGGCTTCACGCCGACGGTGGCGAATGGCTCGACGGTACCGGGAGCGGAGAGGATGATGGGCATTTCCGCCGTGACCGCAGTACCCGCGAGCACCGGCACGGCCGGACCGCGCCCGCCCTTCGTGACGCCGGCTGGGCCCTTGGCGACAGTCGCTTCCTTGGCAGGCTGGCCAATCAGCCCGCCCACAAGATTGAAGACAGGCCATTGCCTGGAAGATGGGTAGGCAAACCATGTCGCAGCGCCTGCAGTCAGCAGGATCGCGGCAATGGTAAATGACCTGCGCATGCACACCCCTTCTTGCTTGCCTCACCCGTCTTCGGAGAGCCGCCCCTCCGACCGCTCCGGGTACCGATATGCGCACCAACTTGCTGGAAGCAGGCTTCCTGAGGGGGTGATCTCCGAGACCGAGACCCACGCCGGGAGCCAGCCGCAATCTACGACGGACCACCCCCTCGCGGGAAGAACGATGCAAGCTTCTGGTATCCGTCGCTGGGCCGAGGCACTTTTTTTTAAGGCTTGGCGCGGGGTCAGCGCCCGGCAGGCCCGAGTTTGGCTATCTTCCGCGCAGCCTCGATCACGGCTTCCTGGTGCGCAAAAAGCACGCTCGGCGGCAGTCCGACCATCCGCGCGGCCATGACATTCTCGATCCCGGACGCCTGCCCCGTCAGCTCCTCGAAAATAGGCAGTGCAAGGAATGGTGCCGTTGGCGCGCTATATCCGCCCTCGTGGGCGAACACGATGCGACCGCCGCAGAGACGACGCGCAGCACCCAACACGGCAGCCGACATCCAGCGGAAATCCTCCGGCCCCAGCATCATGCGGCCGAGCGGGTCGTTGTTACCGGCATCGAGACCGCACGCAACGAATATGAGATCCGGGCGAAAACGATCCAGCGCCGGCAAGACGACGCGCTCGAAGGCAGCGCGATAGGCGGCCGAGCCCGACCCTGGCGGCAGCGGGATATTGATCGTCGCGCCGACACCTGCGCCGCTCCCGGTCTGCTCAACCGCGCCACTGCCGCCGCGCGGGAAGTTGCCATCTTCGTGGAGTGAGATCGCGAGCACGCTCGGGTCATCATAGAAACAGGCCTGCGTGCCATTGCCGTGGTGAACATCCCAGTCGACAACAGCGATCCGCGCGATTTTGTGCTTCGCCTGTGCATGGCGCGCCGCGATCGCAATATTGGCGAAAACGCAGAAGCCCATCCCTCCGTCGGGTTCAGCATGATGCCCCGGCGGCCGCGAGAGTACGTAGGCATTGTCGGCTGCACCGGTGAGTACGGCATCTACACCAGCCATGGTCGCGCCTGCGGAAAGAAGGGCCAGCTCATAACCGCCGGGCCCCATGAATGCGCTGACACCGAGTTGGCCGCCATAAGCCGCCGAGAGCGCCTTGACCTTCTCGAGATACGCCGGCGTATGGATGCGAAGAACATCCGCGTCGCTGGCGGGGAACGGCGTGATTAGCTTAATGTGCGCGATCATGCCGGTCGCATCGAGAAGGTTCTTGATCCGCCGCTTGGTCTCGGGATTCTCCGACGTCTCGCCCGGCTGCACCCAACCGCCGACCGGCATCGGCCCCGCGAAGGTCCCCGCATCGAACCACATCAGCTTCTCGTGCCAGATGAGTGCAGTCGTCATTCGGGGCTCCTTGGCTCAGGTCATTTACCAAGCGTAGCGCCGCATAGGGCGCTGTTCAACGCGGGCCTGTGGGCGCCTCGCGGCAAATGCGCATCTTGCACGGCGCACCGCTTGAATTGCCGCGCGAACTGCGCAGAATGGCGCCGGGGAGCTGAAATGCTGCGTCGATTGATCAGCTTTGTGGTGCTGCTGGGTGTGCTTTTGCACGCCCACGCGGTCGTGCGTCACAACGGCACCATGCTCGATGCGCACCTCCAGCGCGCCTCGCTGATCGCCGACCTCGTGCTCATCTGTCATCCGAGCGGCACCGGAACCGTGGACATAGCAAGCCTGCCGGATGTCCCACGGCCAACCGACGCGCAAAACAATTGCCCCGTATGCTCGGGCCTCGGCCCGGTCGCTGCGCTGCCGCCGCCGGATCTCGAGCCGTACTACATAGCCTTCTTCTCAGCGCAACCGAGCCCGCCTCCCGCCGTCCACGGCATCGAGGTGCTGCGCGCCTTCATTCCCCCAGCCAGAGGGCCACCTCAGACTGCGTGATGACTGACTGAGCC
>JAEYYJ010000424.1 GCA_023430845.1 Pseudomonadota bacterium | reverse complement strand
TACGTCTCGACGGCGGGCGGCGCCTTCCTCGAGTGGCTCGAGGGCCGTGAGCTCCCCGGCGTGGCAGCACTCACCCGATGAACGACGCTGCACGGAAGTTCCGGCCGAAGGCCATCGTCTTCGATCTCGATGGCACGCTCGTCGACAGCGCACCGGAAATCGCGACTGCACTCAACACCGCGATGGCCGAGATCGACCAGCCGCCGTTTCCGCTGACCGAGGTGCAGTCATTCATCGGTGGCGGCGCCAAGGTTGCGCTCCAGCGCGCCCTGATGGCACGCGGCACGCATATCGAAGCTGCCGTATTCGATGCCATGATGGCCTCATTCTACAAGAAGTATGCTGAAGTCTCCGCAGCCGGAAACGGCCTCTATCCCGGTGTCGTAGAGACGCTGTCCGCGCTCCGCGCCGACGACATACCACTTGGGGTGTGCACGAACAAAGCAGCCCACATCACAACGATCGCCCTCGAAGCGCTCAGGATCGCACGCTTCTTCTCGACGGTCGTGGGCGCACGCGATGACGTCCCGCGAAAACCCGCACCCGATATGCTGCTCAAGGCCCTTGGCGATCTTGGAACCCGACCTGGCGAGGGCCTAGTCGTCGGAGACAGCAAGTCCGACGTCGGCTCCGCGCGCTCAGCCGGCTGCCCCGTCATCGCCGTCAGCTATGGTTACCCCCACGGCCCTGTCGCCGACCTGGGCGCGGATACCGTCATCGACCGGATGCCCGATCTTCTGCGGCACCTCGAGCTTTCTGCAAGGCCACGCTGAGCGGTAAGCGCTCCTGTCCCCGAGTTTCGAATTGTGCCCAATCTTTGCCGTTTTCGAGATCGGAATATGCTGCTAGACCAAATTCCGAAAATTTCAAGGGTTCGTGCAAAAATCGCACGGCAGTGGGGAGGATTCGGATGGGGGCGCTCGCCAGCTACATCCGCTTTGCCGAATGGGTGAATGAGAAGGTCGGTCAACTCGTCGGCTGGCTGAGCCTCGTGACCGTTCTGGTCTGTTTCGTCGTCGTTGTGATCCGCTACGCATTTCACACAGGCTATGTGTGGATGCAGGAACTTTATGTTTGGACGTTCGGTCTGTCGTTCATGCTCGGCTCGGGTTACGCGTTTCTCGCCGGCCGGCATGTCAGCGTCGATATCTTCTCCGCGCGCTGGACACCGAAGTTCAGGGCCAAGATTGAAATCTTCTGCTCCTGCGTCTTCCTGTTTCCGTGGCTACTCGTCATCGGCTACTACACGTGGGGCTACTTCCTCGCGTCCGTCTGGCTGCGCGAGACGTCGCAGCAGGTCGGCGGCATGCCGGGCCTCTATGTCCTGAAGGGCGCCATTCTCGGCTTCTGCATACTCATGGGGATGCAAGGGCTCGCAAACTGCGCGCGTGCCATCCTCGTCCTGAATGACGCCGAGCACCTCGCGCCCAAGCGGGCAATCGCCGGTCTCGGCGAGGCGACAACCTCCTAGCCTTCTCCACAGAACAGGTACGTTGCCTATGCTGAGCGCCCTTTCGACCGGCGACATCCTTTCGATCATGCTGTTCATCGGCATCTGCGTCACGCTGATGTTCGGCTTTCCGATCGCCTTGACCCTTGCCGGCACCTCGCTCTTGATTGCCTTTTTGGGCCATGCCCTCGGAGCGTTCGACTATTCGATCCTGAACGGCATCCCGTCGCGCTACCTCGGAAGCATGACCAACGACGTGCTCGTCGCGGTCCCACTGTTCATCTTCATGGGCCTGATCCTCGAGAGATCCGGCATCGCCGAGCGGCTGCTGACAACCATGGGGCAGCTCTTCGGCAAGCTGCGCGGCGGTCTCGCATACTCGGTCATCATCGTCGGGGCGCTCCTCGCCGCATCGACGGGCGTAGTCGGCGCGACCGTCATCACGATGGGCCTGATCGCGCTGCCGACAATGCTTCGCGCGGGGTATGCCAATCGCGTCTCGACAGGTGTGATCTGCGGATCGGCAACGCTCGCTCAGATCATCCCGCCCTCAACCGTCCTCATCTTCGTCGGTGATCTTCTCGCCGGCATCAATCAGGAAGCGCAGCTTCGCCGAGGAAATTTCACGCCCGATCCGATCTCAGTGGGCGATCTCTTCGCCGGGGCACTGATCCCCGGCTTCATCATGGTCGGGCTGTACCTGCTTTGGATCATCTACAAGGCGATATTCCAGCCAACCGAAGTGCCGGCGATGAAGATGACCGCAGAGGAGCAGGCCGGCCTCTCCTGGCGCGTCATCTCGGCGCTTCTTCCGCCTCTTTTTCTCGTGCTGGCCGTGCTCGGAAGCATCCTGTTCGGCTTCGCGACGCCGTCCGAATCCGCCTCGGTTGGCGCGATCGGCGCCATGATACTGGCAGCGATGAACGGCAGAATGTCGTTCGCGACGCTACGCTATGCTTCGATGAACACCATGATGACGACAGCCGTCATCTTCGTGATCGTGATCGCGGCATCGCTGTTCTCGCTCGTATTCCGCGGGCTCGGCGGCGAGCACATGGTCGAGGAAGCACTGAAGAATGTGCCGGGTGGCGTCACGGGCGCACTGTTCGTCGTGATGTTCATCATGTTCATTCTCGGCTTCTTCCTGGATACGTTCGAGATCATCCTGATCATGCTGCCGGTCTGCGGGCCGGCCCTTCTCGCGATGGGCGTCGACCCCGTCTGGCTTGGCATCCTGATCGGCGTGAACCTACAGACGAGCTTCCTCACGCCACCATTCGGCTTCACGCTCTTCTACATGCGGAGCATCGCCCCACCGAGTATCACGACAGGCGAGATCTGGCTCGGCTCGATCTCTTGGACGTGGCTGCAGATGTTTGCCCTGGGGATTATCTGGGCGTTTCCGGGCACCGCGACATGGCTGCCTAAGTATCTGTTTGCCAGCCCAACGCCGGCGGCAATTCATGGTCCGGCGACAGCCGGTGAAAAGCCAGGCACGTCACCATCTCGCTCGCTGGATTCGATCCTCGGCACCACCAAGTTCGACAAGGATGGTATGCCGATCGAAGAAGATAATCCGTTCGCCCCGAAGAGATAGAGCACCGAGAGAATCATGAGCCTAATTGATCTCGAAGTTGGTGTCGTTCTGCTGGCTATCTGGGCAGCGACCTTCGTCGTCCTGTGGAAGACCATCGATCGCCCTGGGCGCCCAGGCATCATAAAAGGCAAGCTCGTGATCGAGCATGTCATGCTCGCTCACATTCTCCTGCTCATTGTCACGATCAGCGAGCTTGTGAAGGGCTCCGGCTATTTCAACTAGCCGCCAACTCTGGCGCGCCGCTCAACAAAAAAGCCCCGCGGCACATCCGCGGGGCTTTGCATTATAGAGATTCCGCTCGTCAGGTCGGGAAC
Source organism: Pseudomonadota bacterium (assembly GCA_023430845.1). Taxonomy (GTDB): domain Bacteria; phylum Pseudomonadota; class Alphaproteobacteria; order Rhizobiales; family Hyphomicrobiaceae. The sequence continues at coordinate 4,266 of JAEYYJ010000424.1, read as the reverse complement.
TTGTAGTCGAGCAGACGGGCATTGAGGAAGCCCTGCTCGGCGATCCGGTTCCAGCTCGACTGCTCGCGACGCGCCTTCAGGAACGACTCGATGACCTCCTTGGTCACCGCATCACCACCGTCGCGCAGCTCCTGGATGACTTCGCCGCACTTCTCTCCGTAAACCTGCAGGAATTCGTTCGGAAAGCGCTTGAGCTGCACATTGTGCGTGCCGATCAACGTTTGGAGCGACGCACCGTTGCGCGCATTGAACTCAGCAGTGAAGCGCAGGTTCTCCTGAGCGACACACGCTTCGAAAATAGCGCGCACATCCTTCGGCAGAGCCGTCAGCTTCTTCTTGTCGACGGTGATCTCGATCTGGGTACCCGGCTCGTGCATACCCGGCCAGTAGTAGTATTTCGCGACCTTGAAGAATCCGAACGTCAGGTCGTTCCAAGGTCCGACCCACTCGGTGGCGTCGATGGCGCCAGACTGCAGCGCCGCGAAAATTTCGCCGCCCGGAAGATTGACGACCGTGAGGCCCATCTTCTTCAGCGCTTCTCCGCCGAGACCGGGGATGCGCATTTTCATGCCGCTGACGCTGGCGGCGCTGGTGATCTCCTTGTTGAACCAGCCGCCCATCTGCACGCCAGTCGAACCACCATGGTAACCCTTGAGGCCGAACGGATCGAGGACCTTGTCCCAGAGATCCTGACCGCCGCCGTACTGCATCCACGCTTCCTGCTCGGCCGTGGTCAGACCGAACGGAACGGTCGAATAGAACATGAGCGCCTTGCTCTTGTTCGGCCAATAGTAGGGAGACGCGTGCATCAGGTCGGCCGCGCCGCGCGTTACGGCGTCGAAGCTCTCGAACGGCGGCACCAGCTCACCAGCCGCGTAGACGTGAATCTTCAAGCGCCCTTCAGTGGCCGCCTCAACGGAGTTTGCGAAGCGCACAGCGCCCGTACCCTGACCGGGGAAATTCTTCGGCCAAGTCGTAACCATCTTCCATTCGGTTCGCGCCTGGGCGATGGCCGGTGTCACGATCGCCGAGGTTCCCGCAGCGGCGCCCGCGACGGCGGCCCCCTTGAGGAATTGACGCCTCTTCAATGTCTTCGGTACTTCTGCCATTTCTGTGTTTCTCCCTGGACTTAAGTGGACGTGCGCGGATCAATTCCGTAGCCGCCCGGCGAACGGGCGATGTCCGTGTCAAGTATTGGGGGGTCAATCGAAATTTGGCAATCTGGACTTAAGTGGGCGCCCAAAAGTTCAGCAGCCCACTGTGCGGGACGCGGGTGTGCGGCGCGAGCTTCTTGACTTCGCTCCGTATCGGCGCCCCCATTCACCATGGACTGCCATCGCATTCGGGGAAAATGAACCATGCTGCCACTCGCCGCCTATGCCGACCGGATGTCCGTCCGGCCAGGGGAGACCATCGCCTTCAAGGTCTCGAGCATGGACGATACGCCCTATACGGCACGGCTGGTGCGCGTGATCTCCGCTGATGCCAATCCGGCCGGGCCCGGCCTCGTTGAGGAACCCATCGAAGCGGAGTTTGCGGGCGCGCACAAAGGGCGTTTCCAGCCCGTGCACGCCGGCTCATACGGCATCGTCGAACAGAGCGTCGACCTCGGTACCATGGGCAGCCTGAGCCTTGTTGCCACGATCTGGCCGACACGCCTGGGCATCGGCCGGCGGCAGGGTATTCTTTCGGCTTACGACCCGGCTGTGCGGCGCGGTATCGCCGTGGCCATCGGCGAGGATGGCAGTGTCGAGGCCCTGCTCGGGGCCACGCGCATCAAGACGCGCGTCCCTCTTGAGGAGCGCCACTGGTATCGCGTGTTCGCCGTCTACGATGCCGCAACGGCGACGCTCACTGCCGGGCATGTACGGATAGAGGCTGGTCGTCCCGTCGGCACGCCGCGCACCGCGAGCACCAAGCTCGAAGCGGGCGCTGCCGCCCTCCCCGCAGCCGGTATGCCGTGGGTTATCGGTGCGCTCGGCGGCACGCCCGTGAAAGGCCACTTCAACGGTAAAATCGAACGGCCGGTGATCGCTGCCTGCGCAGCCGATGCTGCTGCCGTCGAAAGGCTCTCGGCGGATCCCGCCGCCCCCGGCGTCGTCGCAAGCTGGGATTTCTCGCGCGAGATGGCGTCGACACGCATCATCGACGCGAGCACCGGCGCCCGCCACGGGCATCTGGTCAATCTTCCGGCCCGCGCCATGACCGGCTCGAACTGGACGGGCCGCGAGATGTGCTTCCGTCATGCACCCACGCAGTACGGCGCCATTCACTTCCATGAGGACGATCTGTCGGACTGCGGCTGGGTGACCGACTTCACGTGGAATGTGCCCGCCGGCACGCGTTCCGGCACCTACGCCATACGGCTCGCGAGCGAGAAGGGCGAGGAGAACGTGCCGTTCTTCGTCGTGCCACCGAAGGGCAAGAAAACGGCCGATCTCGCGGTGCTCGTATCGACGTACACCTACACCGTCTATCACAACCACGCGCGGCCCGAGTCCGCCGATCCGAAATGGCTCGATACGTGGAAACAGCTTTCAAAGGAGTGGGGCGGATATCCCTATAATCCCGGCGAACACCGTGAGTACGGGCTCTCCACGTACAACTTCCACACGGACGGCAGCGGCATCTGCCATGCATCATGGCTGCGGCCGATGCTCAATGTGCGCGTCGGTTACAATACCTACCCTCATCCGTCGATCCGCGCCTCAGGGCTGCGCCACTACCCGGCCGACTCGCATCTCATTGCCTGGCTTGAGAAGCAGGGCATTGCCTACGACGTCATCACGGATGCCGAACTCGACGCGGAAGGCGTCGAGTTGCTGAGGCCCTATCATGCGGTCACGACAGGCAGCCATCCGGAGTACCACACGGGCGCCATGCTCGATGCGCTTGAAGCCTACCGCGATGGCGGCGGCCGCTTCATGTACCTCGGTGGCAACGGCTTCTACTGGAAGGTTGCGCGCCACAGCGAGGCGCCGGCCGCAATCGAGATCCGCCGCGGCGAAGGCGGCATCCGCGCGTGGGCTGCCGAAGCGGGCGAGTACTACAACGCCTTCGATGGCGAGTACGGTGGTCTCTGGCGGCGCAATGGCCGCCCGCCGCAGCGGCTCGCCGGCGTCGGCTTCACGGCGCAGGGCAATTTTGTCGGCTCCTACTATCGCCAGCACCCGGACGCACGAAGCTCGCGCGCTGCGTGGATGCTCGACGGCATCGGTGCGGACGAGAAGATCGGCGGCTTCGGCCTGTCCGGGCATGGCGCGGCGGGCTTCGAGCTCGACCGCGCGGATAAGCGCCTCGGGACACCCTCGCACGCCGTCGTGCTTGGCTCATCCGAGGGTCACGAGCCCGATGCGCCGTGGGTGCTCGTGCCGGAGGAGCAGCTCACGCACATCACCACATGGGCCGGCAAACCAGCCGATGAGCTGATCCGTGCGGACCTCACATTCTTCGAGACGCCGAATAACGGCGCAGTCTTCTCGACCGGATCGATTACGTTTTGCGGCTCGTTGCTGCACAACGACGGCAACAACAACGTCTCGCGCCTGATCCGCAACGTGCTCGACCGCTTCCTCGATAAGAACGCGAAGTTCCCAATGCCGGAGGTGTGAGCGCTAAGGCCTCATGCCGAACGTGCGCGGACCGGGCGTGCGCAAAGGCTCTGCGAGATTGGCGAACTCGCAGAGCAGACGGCGCGTGTCGCGCGGATCGATGATCTCTTCGACGGCGAATGTCTCCGCCGTGCGGAACGGCGATCGCAGCGCGTTGAGCCTTGTCTCGATCTCGGCGAGCTTGGCCTTCGGATCGTCCGCCGCATCGATCTCGGCGCGATAGGCGGCCTCGATTCCGCCTTCGAGCGGCAGCGAGCCCCACCATGCCGAGAGCCACGCATAGCGCATGGAGAAGCGCCCCGCCGGCACGTGCGCCGCGCCGGCCACGCCGAACACATTGCGGATGATGATCGAGCACCACGGCACGGTCGTCTGATTTATCGCCGCCATCGCACGCACGCCGAGCCGGATGGTTGCCGCGCGCTCCGCTTCGAGCCCGATCATGAAGCCAGGGCAGTCCACGAGATGCACGATCGGCATGTGGAACGTCTCGGCTAGATCGACGAAGCGGATCACCTTGCTGCAGGCATCCGCCGTCCACGCACCGCTCACGTGGAATGAATCGCTGGCGAGTATACCGACCGGCACGCCATCGAGACGCGCGAAACCCGTGATCACCGGGCGCCCGAACATCCGCCCCATCTCGAAGAATGAG
>JAEYYJ010000356.1 GCA_023430845.1 Pseudomonadota bacterium | reverse complement strand
GATCTTCGTCGCGGAAGCAGGGCGCGATCTGGAAATAGCGATCGAAGCCCGACATCATGAGGAGCTGCTTGTACTGCTGCGGTGCCTGCGGCAGCGCATAGAATTTGCCCGCGTGCACGCGCGAAGGGACGAGGAAGTCGCGTGCGCCTTCGGGGCTCGATGCGGTCAGGATGGGCGTCGGGAACTCGTTGAAGCCCGCATCATGCATACGGCTGCGGATCGAGCGCGTGATGGCGAGCCGCTTCATGATGATGTCGTGCAGCGTCTCGCGGCGCAGATCGAGAAAGCGGTACGTAAGGCGCAGGTCTTCGGGGTAGTCCGGTTCGCCGAAAACCGGAACGGGCAGCTCCTTGGCCTCGGAGAGCACTTCGATCTCGGTCGCATAGACCTCGATGCCGCCGGTCGCGAGCTCGGTGTTGAGCGTGCCCTCGGGGCGCGCCCGCACGCGCCCGTCGATGCGCACGACCCATTCCGAACGCAGGCGCTCGGCAGTTTTGAAGGCGGCCGTATCCGGATCGACGACGATCTGCGTCAAGCCGTAGTGGTCGCGCAGGTCGATGAACAGCAGGCCACCGTGGTCACGAACTCGGTGGACCCAGCCGGAAAGGCGTGCGGTCGCGTCGATATCAGTCTCTCGCAGTGCCCCGCAGGTGTGCGAGCGGTAGCGGTGCTTAGCTGCGTCGGCCATGGCCGGGGCTCCCTCACGCCGAGGCGTGGTTCTCGAGACGTTCGCGCGCACCTCGCGGGCGCGGCGCGTCGAATGGCTGCAAATCGGGCCGGAACAGCGCACGCACGGCCTAGCTTGTCAAGTTGGGCCTGGAGGCCCCGGGAGCTACTCCCGGTACCGCGCCGCCAGCATCCAGCCGGCGATCCAGCCGAGGATCAAGGCGGCGAAGTTGCCGGCCATGAAGATGAGGGCGTGCAGGTTGGCCACCTCGTCTGGACTCTCGAAAGTCATGCCCGAGACGATCCATGTCGCCAGCCGGCTGCTGATGAAAATGGTGGCAATCAGCGCAAACGCGATCGCCGTCACCATCGAGATCACATAGCGCATGGAGCTACTTCACTTCCCAGAACCAGACTTCCTTGGCTTCGGCATAATTCGAGTAATACCCGAGCCACGAGAACCACTCCATGAGCCACTTCGTCGAGGGGCGAAAGCCGTTCCAGACATCGATGTGATCGCCAGTCGGGCTGCCGGGCCGGTCGCTCGTGCGCGCCCAGTAGTCCTGGATATAGATGATGCCCGTGCGGCCGAAGAGTTTGGGATAGAACGCTGCTGCGTCCTTGCCGGTGATGCGCTCGACGGGGGCAACGCCCGGGAGCCTCGTGCTCACGAGGGCGCCGGCGAGCTCCGAAGCGCGGATGAAGTGCATTTCCTCGGCCGGATGAACATAGCAGGTCGAGACGCGCCCGAGCTGGGCCGGCGCAACGCCCGCACCCTTCAGGCAAACACCCATGCGGATAGCGCACTGGTTGCCGAATACCGGCAGGCCGCGTTTCACCTGCCGGTTCTCGATGCTGGTGAGATCATGCGGGGCAATGCACGGCGTTGCATTGCTTTGATTGGCCGGGTGCTGCAACCAGAGATCTCTGAAGTTGATCATTCCATGCACGCCCCCCTCGGGCTCCCGATCACTGCCATATCACGAGCCTGCGTCCCATGCGCGTCGCCGTGATTCGGCCATCTCCTCGCGCCCCATGTCAACGGCTTATCGGACGTCTGAATGACACCGCTTGCGCGAATGAGTGTGGCCCAATCGCCTTGAAGTTGACCGTGCATCGTTGCAGCATCCGGCCCGCTAAGAGGATTCGGAGAGTGTCGGAGCATGGCTTCGGTCACATCCGCCAGCGCTGCTGCTGGGACAGGGGAGAGGGGCCGCAATGGCGGGCACTGGCGAGCCGCGACGGACGTTCGCCTTCACATTCGGGCTGGAGCGGCTTGGCCTCGTCGCGCTCCGCGCGCCCTGGCTGACGTTCGCGTTGATCGTGCTCCTGACCGTGCTCGCGATCTTCGGCGTGATGCGCCTCAAGGTCGATGACAGTCTCTCGGAACTGTTCCGGACGAATACGGCCGAGTTCCGCCAGTACGAGGAGATCGATCGGCGCTTTCCCTCGAGCGAGTACGACGTTCTGGTCGTCATAGAAGGACCCGGCCTGCTCGAAAGGGACAAGCTCAAGGCTGTCCACGACACGATCGTCGATCTGCAGCTCACCGACGGCGTCAACGGTCTCGTGTCGATGCTGTCGGCGCGCGAGAAGCCGGATGCGGGCGGCTATGCCGCGCCCGTGGTGCCCGACGAGATGCCGGAAGGTGCCGCCTACGACGCCATGATCGAGCGGCTCAAAAACAATGAGATCGTTACAGGCAAGTTTCTCTCGGACGATGGCACGCTGGCGTTGGCCGTCATTGCGCTCGACAGGAAGCTCGTCGAAGAGCGCGGGGCCAAGGAGGTCATCGGCGGCATCCTGAGCGAGGCGGAGCGCGGCCTCCAGGGCTCTGGCCTCAAGGTGCAGCTCACCGGCGCGCCGGTTATGCAGCTTGAGATCCGCAATGCCGTCGAACGCGACCGCCTCGTTTACAACGGGCTCGGGTTCCTGCTCGGCACATTGATCGCGTATATCTTCTTCCGGCGCATCTCGCTGACGCTCCTCGCCATTGTCGGGCCGGCCATCGCTATCCTGTGGACGCTCGGTGTCGTCGGTGCCCTCGACTATCGCCTGAACCTCTTCATCAACGTCATCACGCCGCTGATCCTCGTCTCGGGTTTTTCGGACAGCATGCATCTCGTGTTCGCGATCCGGCGTGACATCATGGCGGGTGTCGACCGCCTGACGGCGGCGCGCGAAGCCGTGCTCGACGTGGCCCCGGCGTGCCTGCTGACTGCGATGAACGCGTCGCTGGCACTCCTGTCGTTCTCGTTCGCGGAGTCGGCGCTGATCCGCACGTTCGGCATGGTCGCGATCATGGCCGTTGCCATTTCCTACCTCGCTGTCGCAGTGGTCGTACCGACGCTCGCGGCGCTGCTCATTCCGCGCGAGAAGAACCCGCGCAAGGATGTCGAGCCGAACCGCGACGGCGGTTTCGGCATTCTCGGCGTCGCCACCGAGGCGATCGTCCGGCGCGTGATCGCGGCGCCTATGGCCTTCAGCCTCGCGGGTCTTGCGGCCGTCATTCTGACGGGACTCGCCTACGTACAACTCGTTCCGCAGTACCGGCTCGCCGATCAGGTGCCGGACAAGGAGCACGCGCTCGCAGCAACGGAGCGTCTCGACACGAAGCTGACGGGCGCCAATCCTGTTCACGTGATGATCAAGTGGAGCGGCGGGCAATCGCTCTTCGACGAACAGACGCTCGCAACCATAGCGGCCGCGCATACCGTGCTCGAGAAGGAGGCTGGGCTCGGCAATGTCTGGTCCGTGGAGAGCCTCCGGCGCTGGCTCGCCGAGGCCGGCGACACCAGCGTCGAGACGGTCAAGAAGTACATTGGCATTCTGCCCGAGCATCTCGTGCAGCGCTTTATCGCCCAAGAGGGGAACGCGGTTCTGGTGACGGGACGTCTCCCGGACATCGACGCTAGCCAGATCCTACCGATTGTCGAGAAGATCGATCGTGCCCTCGACCCCGTGCGGACCGCGCATCCGGGCTACGAGATATCCGTGACAGGGCTGCCGGCGATCGCGGCGCGCAACTCTGCGCGCCTCATCGGTGAGCTGAACTGGGGCCTGATCGGCGATATGTTCGTGATCTTCATCTTCCTCGGGGTCGCGCTGCGCTCGGTCCTGTCGGGCGTCACGAGCATCCTGCCCTCGCTGTTCCCGATCTTCGCGACGGGGGCGCTGTTATGGCTCGGCGGGGAGGGGCTGCAATTCGCCTCGATCATTGCGATCACGGTTGCCTTCGCGCTCGCCATCGACAGCACGATCCACTTTCTGAACCGCTTCCAGCTCGAGGAAAGCCGACCGGGTACGCGCGACGTGAACGATGCACTCATCCGCACCATGCACCACATCGGTCCGGTCATCGTGTTGACGACGATCGTGCTCGCGCTGGGGCTTGGCGTCACGATCCTGTCCCATCTCCCGTCGCTGAGGCTCTTCGGGCGATTGGCAGGCATCTGCCTTTTTGCCTCATTGATCGGTCAGCTCATCATCCTGCCGGCAACGGTAGCGCTCTATCGCCGATACTGGCCGCGGCGCCCTGCGGCCGCGGCTGCGTGACGGATGGGCGGTGTGGCTGGTATGTTTAGCCTGCTCCGCCGCCGCTACGTGCTTTTTGATACGATCAACGTCGGACTCAACCGATGCCACGAGCCCCCAATGCCGTAGACTTCTGGCGCGGCTTTGCACTCGTTTCGATTTTCATCAATCACATTCCGGGAATTTTCTTCGATCAGTTCACGCATCGGGCGGTGTAGATCTCGGATTCGGCTGAACTATTCTATATTCTCGCGGGTTGGTCGCTGCGGTACGTGATCGGCGACATCAACCGACCGACGCCGATGCATCAGGTCGTGTTCCGGCTCGGCGGGCGCGCTGTCACCCTCTATGCCGCGCATATGATGATCGTGATGCTGGCGATCGCCATCCTCGCAATCACCTCCCGCCTCCTGGACAACCCGCTATTGCTCGAGTGGCACAATGCGGCCGCTGTCTTCTACCGACCGGTCGAGACGCACATCGGCATTGCGCTGCTCAGTCACCAGCTCGGCTACTTCGACATTCTGCCGCTCTATGTCGCACTCATGCTTGTGGCACCACTGCTGGCCGTCATCGACCGCGTGGCGCCGAGCCTTTTGCTGCCGGCCTCTTTCGCGCTCTATCTGGTTTCGCTGATTGTGCCGTTGACGATCCCGGCATGGCCGGTCGAGGGGCAGTGGTTCTTCAATCCGTTGACCTGGCAGTTCATCTTTGTGCTGGGCTTGGTTCTGGCCCGGGATCGCGGCCTTGGAGCCTGGGTGCGTCGCAATATCGTTCCTATTCGATGGGCGACGTTACCAATTGTCATCGTCGGGACGATCTTTGTTCTGACTGGCGGTACTTGGATCGATCCGACGACGGTTCCAGAACCGAAGTTGCTATTCATTAATGGCAAGACGTTCGCGACCCCGATCAGGATCATTCAATTCCTGGCACTGGTCGCTGTCATGTCGATCGTCTATCCTTATATTGCTAGGGCCGTCCCGAGTGCTGTCGCATATCTTGCAATGCTCGGTCGGAACTCGCTCGAAGTGTTCTGTGCGGCATCTATCCTCAGTCTGGTTTGCCAGATTCTGAGATTTACGTTGCCGGACGGCGTATGGCTTGACACGCTGCTTGTAGTAGGCGGCGTGGCTCTCATGGGACTGGTGGCATGGCTGGCCGAGTGGCGCTCGCGAGTTGGAGCGGAAGCCTGAAGTGGCTGCCTCTCGTCGTTCTGCTGATAGCGGGGCTCCCGGTCTACGCATCGGGTCAACAGGGCGCGCCGGAAGCGCCGGCGGCGGCGCAAGCCGGTTCCTCTCAGGCAAAGCCCGAGGAAAACCTGCCGCCCGTCACGCGCGAGTGTCAGGTCGGCGCGACCGAGGTCGTGACGCAGAGCCCCTTGCCGAATGTGCTGAAAGCCATGCGCGAGCGCCAGAAGATCAGGATTCTCGCGATCGGTGCTTCACCGATCGTGCGGCGTGATCCCGCCGCGGGCGGCTATTACGACCTCGTCGAGCAGTTCCTCGAGCAGACTTTCAAGGGCCTGCAGGTCGAGATCGTCCATCGCGGCGTCTCGGGTGAACTCGCGCGCGATGCGGGCGCGCGCATCAAGATGGAAGTGGCGCTCGTCGAGCCCGATCTCGTGCTGTGGCAGGTCGGTACGGCCGATGCGCTCGCACGGTTGCCGATCGAGGACTTCGAGGAGACGCTCGGCAAGACGCTCGTCTGGTTGAAGGCGCACGATGTGGATGTGGCGCTCATCGGGCTTCAGTACGCCAAGGCGCTGACCAAGGACGCGCACTATCAGGCGATACGCAAGGCCTTGAAGAAGGTCGCGACCGAACTCGGGATTATGCGGGTCGGGCGCTACGAGGCGGTTGAGACGCTCGCACGTCTGCGCGGCGAGCAGGGAACGCCGGCGGCTCGCGCGCGGCTGACCGAGGCGTCGTACGAATGCAGCGCCGAATATCTCGCGCGCGCCATTGCGACAGGCCTTTTTCACAAGGACAAGGCCAACAAGCCCGCGGGCAAGCCAGCTAAGGCCCCGTGAGGCCCATTTTACTGGGTTTTTGGACCCTATAGGCGGCCGATTTTGCACTCGGCGGCCGCAGGCTGTATAATTGCGTTCTCTGAGCGAATAATCACAACCCGACGCTTTCGAGAGCGGCCGTCACTCTGATGGCCGCTATGTGTGCCTTGGGGAGAGGCGCGCAGTTCGAACCTCCTGCACACAAGCTGGTGTGTCGCCCGTACGGCATGGCTTGGTGGGGGCCTGCAACATCTATGAAAGGAGCCACTGGAGCGATGACTGCGAAGCAAGCGCTCGATTCGGAATATGCTGATGTGAAGGCTAATTTCGATCAGATCTATACACGCGAGGATCCACGCGAATACTTTCGCGTCCTTCATGGACTGGACTACATCATACCGGCGCTCGCCCGCCCGATCTTCCGGCGGCTCTGCGATACGCTGACCGAGCTGCGCGGACGGCCCATCAACGTTCTCGATATCGGATGCAGCTACGGCATCAATGCTGCCCTGTTGCGATCGCCGCTTTCGATGGATCGCCTGGCACATCGATACGCCGATCTGCAGGCGCACGGCGTGACGCCGAGCGAGGTCGCAGCCTTGGATCGCCGCTACTTCGAGTCATGGCCGCGTCCGACGAACGCGCGCCTTATCGGCCTCGACATTTCGAAGCCGGCGATCAGCTACGCGACGCGCGCCGGCATACTCGACCAGGGCTTTGCCGAGGATCTGGAGACAAACGACCTTTCGCCACAACTTGCCGACGCTCTCGGGAACGTCGATCTCGTGATCTCGACCGGTTGCGTCGGCTATGTCACCGAGAAGACGTTTTCGCGCGTGCTCGGCGCTATCCGTACATCCAATCCCTGGGTCGCCTCGTTCGTGCTGCGCCTCTATCCGTTCGACGCTATTCAGGATGTGCTGGCACGTCGCCGGCTCGTCACGGACAAGCTGGAAAGTGTGACATTTGTTCAACGCCGCTTTCACTCCGAGCGTGAGTACTCGGACACGCTTGGGGCGCTGCGCGCAGTCGGTGTCGATCCACGCGGTAAAGAGGAGGATGGCCTCCTGCACGCCGAGTTCTTCCTCTCGCGTCCGGACTCGGAGCGCAGTGACCAGCCACTCGAACGGCTCGTTTCGGTGACGAGCGGCGCACGCCATGCCTTCGGACGGCGCTTCAAGCATCACGCGGACGACGCGGTCAGGCTCGTGCGGTAGAGCGGGCGCGAGGATGCAGCGCCCGGCATGGGCGCTGCATCCTTCCTGATGACCTTGCGGGCTCGGACGGCTATGGTCGCCGGCGCGGGCAGTACGTCTGCCTGGCCGGACCGCCCGTGAGGAACTTGTTCATGACGCAGCACTTCGCCTCCGACAACAATGCCGGCATCTGTCCCGAGGCCATGGCTGCGCTCAAGCGGGCCAATGCCACAGGCCACGAGCTTTCCTACGGCGAGGATCGCTGGACGGCGGCGGTATGCGACGGGCTGCGCGCGCTCTTCCAGACCGACTGCGATGTCTTCTTCGTCTTCAATGGCACGGCCGCCAATTCGGTGACGCTGTCGGCCATGTGCCAGCCCTTTCATGCCGTGATCTGCCATGAGCTGAGCCACATCGAGACGGACGAGTGCGGGGCGCCGGAGTTCTTCTCGGCAGGGTCGAAGCTGCTGGCCGTCGAGGGACCGTTCGGCAAGCTCACGCCCGACATCATCGAGTTCACGGCGAAGAAGCGCACCGACATCCATTTTCCGAAACCCAAGGCCGTTTCGCTCACGCAATCGACCGAAGTGGGCACGGTCTATACGGTCGAGGAACTGCGCGCCATTGCGGCCATTGCCAAGCGGCACGGGCTCAACATTCACATGGATGGCGCGCGCTTCGCCAATGCCGTGGCGACGCTCGGCTGCCATCCGTCCGAGATCACGTGGCGGGCGGGAATCGATGTGCTTTGCTTCGGCGGAACCAAGAACGGGCTTCCTGTCGGCGAGGCGGTGGTCTTCTTCAAGAAGGAACTCGCCGAGGACTTCGCGTGGCGCGTCAAGCAGGCCGGACAGCTTGCCTCGAAGATGCGCTTCGTTTCGGCGCCGTGGCTCGGTCTTCTCGAGAACGACGTGTGGTTGCGCAATGCCCGCCACGCCAATGCCATGGCCAAGCGGCTCGCCGATCACATCACGCAGCTCGAAGGCGTGAACCTCATGTTTCCCGTCGAATCGAATGCGGTCTTCGCGGAGATCCCGCCGATCGCGCAAGCCAAGCTTCGCGAGAAGGGCTGGCGGTTCTATACGTTCATCGGCGCCGGTGGTTGCCGCCTGATGTGCGCGTGGGATACGTCGCCCGATACGGTCGATCGCTTCGCCGCCGACCTGACGAAGGCAATACAGGGCGTCGCGCCATCGCGTGAAGTGGCGGGCGAAACGCGCGGCCGCGGACGGCGCTGAGCATCGCGCTCGCCAGGAAAGCACACGTGTCATGAAAGGCAGGATCGCAGGGCCCGAGATCGAGCGCCTGATACAGCTCCTGGCGCGTCTGCCGGGGCTCGGATCGCGTTCGGCGCGCAAGGCCGCGCTCGCGCTCCTGAAGCGACGCCAAGAGCTGCTGGAGCCGCTGGCATCCGCCATGCAGGAAGCCGCGCGCAATCTCGTTTCGTGCGAAATCTGCGCCAATCTCGACACGGTCTCGCCGTGCACGCTCTGTGCGGATCCGCGACGCGATCGCTCGCTCATCGTCGTCGTCGAGGAGATCGGCGATCTCTGGGCGCTTGAACGCGCGGGCGTCGTCAACGGCCTCTATCATGTGCTCGGCGGACATTTGTCGCCCCTCGACGGCATTGGGCCCGATCAGCTCAATATCGCCCGGCTGGTCGAGCGCGCGCATACGAGTGAAGTTCGCGAGGTGCTGCTCGCCCTCAATGCCACGGTTGAAGGGCAGTCGACGGCGCACTATGTGCGAGAACAGCTTGCCGATGCGGATGTGAAGGTGTCCGGACTGCAGCACGGGGTGCCCGTAGGGGGTGAGCTCGACTATCTCGACGAAGGCACGCTCGCTGCCGCGATCCGCTCGCGGCGGACGCTTTAAGAAAGCCAGCCCAAATGGCGAACGACCGCGGGGCCCGTTTCGTCACGGGCTCCATCCCCGCACACGTTCTCCGCATGACCGGCGCTGCCGCGTTCGGGCTCATGGCGATCTTTCTCGGCGAGCTCGCCAACGTCTTCTTTCTGAGCATGCTCGGCGATGTCGAAATCATCGCGGCCGTCGGCTATGCCTCGACAGTGCTATTCCTGTTGCTCTCGGTCGCCGTCGGCACGGCTATCGCGGCAAGCGCCCTCGTCGCGCCCGCTATCGGTGCAGGTGATCTTGCACGCGCCAAATCGCTGAGTGCCAGCACGCACGTCTACGCGGTGCTGTTCGCGGCCGTCTCCGGCATCATCGTGTGGATCTTTGTGCCGGAAATCATCCGGCTCATCGGCGCGGAAGGCCGCACGCACGCGCTCGCTGTCGGCTATCTGCGCATTCTCGTGCCGTTCATGACGTTCCTATCTCTCGGCATGTGCTCGTCGGCCATCCTCCGATCGCAGGGTGATGCGCGCCGCTCGATGAATGTCACGCTCGTCGGCGCTTTCGTCAACGTCGCGCTCGATCCTCTTTTCATCTTTACATTCGGCCTCGGCATTAACGGCGCTGCATGGGCCACCAATATTTCGCGCATCGCTGTCGCGGGCTTCGGCATCTACTGGCTCACGCGCAAGCACGATCTCCTCGCATGGCCGCGCCTCAGGGACGTGATTGACGATGCGCGCACGATCCTGAATTTTGCGGTTCCCGCAACGCTCACCAATCTCGCAACGCCTGTCGCCAACGCTTATGTCACTTACGCGATCGCCAGCCACGGCACGGCGGCGGTCGCGGCCTGGGCGCTGATCGGGCGCATCTCGCCCGTTGCTTTCGGTGCGATTTTCGCTCTCTCCGGTGCGGTCGGACCCGTGCTCGGGCAGAACCTCGGCGCGCGTCAGTGGTCGCGCGTCAGCGAGGCCTTCGACGTTTCGATCCTGACGGCGATCGGCTTCACGGCCATTGCGTGGGTCGCGCTGGCGCTTGCCGTCGATCCGCTGATCGCCGTGTTCCACGCGACCGGCGAGACAGCGGCCATTCTGCGCACGTACTGCATTTATCTTTCACCCATGTTTGCCTTTCTCGGCATTCTGTTCGTTGCCAACGCAGCATTGAATGCGCTCGGCCATCCGCACTGGCCGACCGTGCTCAATTGGGGGCGTGCCACGCTCGGTACGATTCCCGTCGTGACGATCGGCGGCATGTACTGGGGGCCGACGGGCGTGATCGGTGCCAACCTCGCGGGCGCAAGTGTCTTCGCCCTGTTCGGCGCATGGCTATGCCGTCGCCTGATCGCGGGGAAGGCGCAGAAGGAAGCGGATTGAGGTTATCGGCGCCGCGGTGGCCAAGGTTCGCAGGCGATGCCATCGCTGTCAGCGTCGTTGTGCGACCAGTAGCCTGGCGCGCCTTTCAGGGCTGGAGCCAGGCCCACGGTACGGGCGGTCTTGCAGTTCACTCCAGCGGTAAAGTGTCGAACGGTGGTGCCGACCGACCAAGGCGAAAGCAGCCAGATCGCAAGATAGATGGCGCCGCTCATCACTGCGCCGATGAGGCTCCGGCGTATCCACTTGCGCGTCCGTATTGCGCTCTCATGGCGACGCGATATCGCACTGAAGCGACGCTTGATCTCACTCGCTCGTCGCTCTCCGCCCAAGCCGAGCTGCGAGCGGTTGAATGCTTCGACGTCGGCCCGGCGCTCCTGGTGGTAGGTGCTCAAATCTCTCGGCGATGACATGCGACGTCTCCAACACAGAGCAGCGAACATGGCAGAGCGAAGTTAGGTCGGCGTTAATGGGACTGTGCCTTCGCCTTCGGCGCTTCGTGGCTTTGCCACGAGCAGGGCTTCAGCCCTGCACCCGACCGGGGGACACCCCCGGAACCCCGCTTTTATGGACTTGGAGTTTGCGGCGAACGCGACGGGATCCCTTCTCCCTGCTCTTGCGGAAGAAGGGACATGGCCCGCCTGCGGCGAACTCCAAGTCATAAAAAGAAGGGGGTTCGGGGTCTCCCCGATTGGGGCCAGGGGCGAAAGCCCCGTCGCGCCAACGGCGCGAGCTAACGCTCGCCGCTATCCTCTTTCACGGGCAACGCTGCGCCCGTGAGGTCGTGGCTGTGATCGTGCTGGTGCTGGTAGACGGCGAAGGAGCGCGCTGCCTCGGCGCCGAAGAGCCGCACATACTCGGGATGCTGCGCGACCGCCTCGGGCTGGCCAGAACAGCAGATGTGACGGTTCACGCAAATGACGCGGTCGCTCTGCGCCATAACGACGTGCAGATCGTGGCTGACGAGCAGGATGCCGACACCGCGCGCGTCGCGAATGCGCCCGATAAGGTCGTACAACTCCGCCTCGCCCGTGTAGTCGACGCCGCGCACCGGCTCATCGAGAACGAGAAGTTTCGGCTGCCGCAAGAGCGCACGTGCAAGGACAACACGCTGAAGCTCGCCGCCAGAGAGCTGCGAGAGCTGCTGGCCGATCACGCGTGTCGCGCCGACCTCGCCGAGGGCGGCTTCAGCTTGCGCAGGCGTGTGTTGGCTGCCGAGCGCGAGAAAGCGCGCGACGGTCATGGGAATTGCAGGATCGCGATCGAAGCGCTGGGGGGCGTATCCGACGGTCAGACCGTGGCTGCGCGTGATTGTTCCGCGATCGGGGCGTTCCAGGCCGAGCAGGATGCGCACGAGGGTGGTCTTGCCGGCGCCATTGGGGCCGATCAGCGTGACGATCTCGCCCGGCGCGAGATCGAGGTCCACGCCCTCGAGAATGGTCCGGCCGGCGCGCGCGAAGTGCACGTCGCGAGCTGAGAGCAGGATGTCCGACCGCTCGGGCAGTCGGCCGGAATG
>JAEYYJ010000246.1 GCA_023430845.1 Pseudomonadota bacterium | reverse complement strand
GCCGCGCGCGCGGGTTGCCCGGCCCAATGCAGGCTCGAGGGATTGCCGTAAGCGTGCTCGAGATAAGGCACCATGGCCATGCGGGGGCCGTGGCTGATCGGCGTACTGGCATTGTAGTCGAGATAGATACGCCGCATGTTTCAAGCCCTTCCAACACGATTTCCGCGCCAGAGACTTAGCATCCCCAGCGCGGCCGCAAAACGTCGAGAAGATCTGCTACGCCGGCAGCTGGCGCATGTTGATCGTGTACTTGAAATTATCGGGGTCGAGTTCGTCGAGGCGCCCGCGCGCCGTCTCAGCTTGGGGATACATGAGGAAGGACAGCGGCGGCCCTTTGGAGCCCGGCAGAACGATATCGTGCGTGTCGGTGTAGCCGAGCCAGTTCTTCTCCCATGATCCGAACAGCGCCGTCCGCGCAGCCTGCACCTTGGGATCGTCGGCGGCAAGATTGCCTGGCGGCTCTTCAAGGATGACCTTGCGTACATCCGCGGGATCAACTGGGATCCAGCCGATGCCGTCGACAAAAACATCCGCACGACAATGTTGCGCGCGCGTGATGTTCGCGGAACCGGCGCCCAGGCTCTTATACCCGAAAGCAGAAGGCGCAACGCGGACCCCATAGATGTCGCGTGCCGGGAGACCTGATGCGCGCGCAAGCCCGACAAAGAGCGCGTTGAGGTCGGCGCATTTGCCGGTGAGATTGCCACTTTTCAGCATCGATTCGATATCGCCGGTACCGCAACCGCGCGTCTTCGGATTGCGCGTGGTGTTGTCGACGATCCAATCGTAGATGCGCTTCGCCTTGTCGAGATCGTTCTTGGCGCCCGCCGTGATTTTCGCAGAAGTCTCCGTGACAATCCCGGCCAGTCGCAACGTCGATGTGCTGGCCGTATAGCGCGCGCGCTGCTCCGCGCTGAGTCTGACCGATGGATCGGACTTGCCGAGGTCGACCTTGTGGTCGCGGACCGAGAAACGGCTTACCGCAGTGATCTCGAGCTCCGGCTCCTTCGCCGGCCAGGAGACGTGCAGAAGGCGCGCGCCGGACTTCGGATCCTGCACGATTGCCGCTTTGCCGCTCTTCGTCTGGAAGGTCGTCTCACCGGGCTTGATCCAGCCTTCGCCCTCGAAGGCCGGGATCGGCAGCCAGACCTGCGTCTCGCCTTCAGGATTGAGGATTTCAACCCGAGTCGTGATCTCGTAGGTGCTCCATGCACCGGGCTTGGGCGCGAAGAGCGCCCCCGAGCCCGCTTGTGCCCACGCACTGTTCGGAATAGCGGCCATGGCAGCGCCCGATGCGCCGTACTTCAGCAGCTCGCGACGATCGATTTTCATTGGCTTCCTCCTTTGACCATGCAGTTTTCGCGACTTGCTTCACTCGGCCCCTTCTCGATCCGCGCAACCTCAATCTCGAGCTTCGACAGGATCGGCCCGACATCCCATTCGAGCGCGCCAGCGACCTTCCACAACGGGCACAGCTCGCGATCGAGCACGTACGACGTGGGCAGCATTTCCACGTTCCACGCGCGCATCGACTGCTTGTCGAAGTCGATGAGCACCGGAAATCTCAGGCTGATCTTGTAGCGGTCGAGAAAGCGGCGAACGCGGTCGGCTGGCTCACCCACATCGACGGCAAGTATTCGAAAGGAGCGCCCATCGAGTGTCTTGGCGAGGCGCTCGAGCGATCTCAGCTCATCGCGGCACGGCTCGCACCACGTGGCGAAGAAATGGACGATGACGAGCTTGCCTGCTTCCGCGGAAAGAGCTGCTGCCCGTCCATCGAGCGTCGGCAGGTCAAGGCGTGGTACAGCATCAGGCCGCCAGACCTCCAGCTCAGCGGCGCGCTCGGACGCGGCGCACGAGAATGCGATCACGCACCCGAGCAGAAGCGCACAAAGTTGCCGATGAACGAACGGCAGCAGCAAACTCACGACGCCTCCATTGGCGCTGCCGCACATGCAAAAGCACGCAGGCCCACGCCGCATCACGCGCCAGAAATCAGCGATTGAGGTGAGCGCCGACGGCTCTCCGGAGCATCAGGTGCTCCACAGCCGCGATCGGCCGCGATCCAGTCGCGGAGGCGAGACCCGCCATCATCACGGGGCCTGAGCGCAAACTGCGCATCGGACCCGTCGAACGCCACACGAGCACTATAACCACCGGCCGCTCAGCGTCCACAGAACAAATTCGAGGCGATCGCGGCACTATTCCCAGACGCTCAGCAGGTCGCCCGCATCGTCGGCACGTGGCGAGGACGCCTTCGCCGGTGTCCCGAGCATGAGAAATGCCGCCAGTTCTTCCTCGTTGGCGAGGCCGAGCGCGAGACGGACACGGCGCGACGTGGCTGAATTTCCGCTGCGCAGGCAGCCGGCATAGCCGAGAGCCGACGCCGCAAGCAGCATGTTCTCGATCGCCGCGCCGGTGGCGAGCATCTGATCGGTGACCGAAACGCGCGGATGATCCCGGACGATTCGCAGCACCACAGCCAGAAGCATGGCGCCGCGATAAGCCTTCTCACCGGCCCGCTCGATCTCGGCGGCCGGCGCCCCGGGATCGCGCTCGGCCTTGGCTTCGCGAAAGGCGGCGGCGAGATTGCCACGGCGCTCGGTCGGAATGAGAATGAACCGATAGGGTTTCAGATTCTTGTGGTCGGGTGCCGCAGCTGCCGCGCGAAGGATCAGCGCCAGTTCCTCGGACGTCGGCGTCGGCGCGATCAGAAATCGCGGCGAAAGCGACCGGCGCGAGAGAACGAGATCGAGCGCTTCAGTTTTGTCGACCATTGTGTGCCTTCCTCCCTGCGCCCCGGGGCGCAGTCCCATCGCGGTTCAGTGTAGCGCCACGTTCGGCCGCCGAAAGCCTCAAGCCGCATCGAACCGGTCCCATTCCGGTCGCGCGCCGAACCGGGCCGCCAGAAAGTCGATGAACACGCGCGTCTTCGCGGCCAGATAGCGATTTGGCGTGTAGAGCGCGTAGATGCCGAGCCCAGCGCGCTCGTGCCGGGGCAGCACCAGCGCGAGATCGCCTGCAGCAATATCGCACCCGACGAGGAATGTTGGCAGCTCCGTAATGCCCTGTCCGGCGAGTGCAGCATTGCGCAGGATATGACCGTTGTTGGAATTCAGCGCCATCTTCAACGGTATCGATGCCGCGCTGCCGTCTGCCTTGGTGTACGACCAGCGCTGCAGCCCCGTCGCGCCATAGCCGAGCCAGCGGTGCTGCGCGAGATCTTCGGGCTGGGCGGGCGTGCCGTGCGCGGCGAGGTAGGCAGGCGATGCCACCAGAACGCGTCGCGCGGGCGCGAGCTTGCGCGCTATCAGGCTCGAGTCCGTCAGCGCCGCGATGCGGACCGTGACATCGACGCCCTCCTCGAGCGGATCGATGAAGCGATCGTTCAGCGTCATCTCGACATTGAGGTCCGGATAGGCGGCCATGAAGTCAGCGATGGCGTCCCCCAGATAGAGCATTCCGAATGACATGGGCGCATTGATGCGCAGCAGGCCCCGCGGCTCTTCATGAAGGCGGGAGACCTGAAGCTCTGTCTCCTCGATGCGGGAGAGAATCTCGAGGCAGCGCTCGTAGTACGAAAGCCCGGCCTCCGTGGGGCTGACGCGCCGCGTCGTGCGGTCGAGCAGCCGGGCGCCGAGAATCTGCTCCAGCTCCATCACGGCCTTGCTGACCGCGGAACGCGTGAGGCCCAGCGCACGGCCGGCCTCGGCATAACTGCCAAGGGCCACAACCTTGGCGAACGCATTCATGGCCTCAAGCTTATCCATTCGCAATTGTATCCATATTGGATGCAGTCCGGCCATTTCCTAGTGGATTGATGCATCCGCGACCAGTCCATATCTGTGAGCAAGGGCAGAGACGCTGCGCGACGACGGCACCTGGAGGAACTGGTTCCTCCGCACACTGTTAGCGAAGGAAGCGATACCCGGCCCGAGAACATTCCGGTCGCCCCAAGCGACCCCGACAACGGGAGAAAAGATCATGAGCAAAGTTCTGGTTCTCTACTATTCAAGCTATGGCCATATCGAGAAGATGGCTGAAGCCGTTGCCGAAGGCGCGCGCGAAGCGGGTGCCCAGGTGGATATCAAGCGCGTCCCGGAGCTCGTTCCGGAGGAGGTGGCGAAAAAGTCCGGCTTCAAGCTCGACCAAGCGGCGCCTATCGCGACTGTCGATGATCTGCCGAACTACGATGCGATCGTGTTCGGCGTACCGACGCGCTTCGGCAACATGCCTGCCCAGATGAAGAACTTCCTCGATCAGACCGGCGGGCTCTGGATGAAGGGCTCGCTGATCGGCAAGGTCGGCAGCGTCTTCACCTCGACCGCGACCCAACATGGCGGGCAGGAGAGCACGATCCTCTCGACCCACACCGTGCTGCTCCACCACGGCATGGTCATCGCCGGCCTGCCCTATTCCTTCCAAGGCCAGATGGGCGTGAAGGAAGTGACGGGCGGCTCACCTTACGGCGCCTCGACCATTGCCGATGGCGACGGCTCGCGCCAGCCTTCGGAAAACGAGCTTGCCGGCGCCCGCTTCCAAGGGCGTCACGTGGCTGGCTTGGCCGCCAAGCTCGCCGCTCGATGATCGCGCCACCACCGGGATGGTTGTGCAGACCGGCCATCCCGAAGAGGAAAGATTGATTGCGATCATTCGCAATCAGCGCTGAACTGTAGTCGACAACATTCGGATGGAGATGCGTGATGGCCGAAATCAAGATCGAGCGAGAGCTGACGCCGACCAAGGGTCGCTACGTCGCCCGTCTCGAGGGTGTCGAGGGCGAAGGTGAACTGACGTTCTCGCGCGCGAGTCCCACGCTGGTGATCGCGGATCACACGCTCGCGCCGGATTCCATGCGCGGCATGGGTGTCGCGAAGGCAATGGTCGACCGCCTGATCGCGGATGCCCGCAGCGAAGGCTTCAAGATCTTCGCGCTGTGCCCGTACGTGAAATCACAATTCGACCGCCATCCCGAGTGGGCGGACGTCAAGTCCAACTGAAGGCTATTTGCTCGTCGTGTCCTCGGCCTTGGCCTTGGTCTCGACTTTGCCCTTGGTCTCGGGAGCGATGTAGTTGCTCCATGTCTGCGAGCGCCGCTCCGCCGAGCGCGGCTGCTCATCCTGTGGCCGCTGAAGATCGCGGCTGTTCGCGACCATACCGGCGAGATTGCGCTGCGTCGCGCAGCCGAATTCGGGATAGTTGAGGCGCTC
>JAEYYJ010000245.1 GCA_023430845.1 Pseudomonadota bacterium | reverse complement strand
CGGGGCCCATACCCACGATCAGTGCAGCGACGGCGGCCATCGAAATGCGACTGAATGTCGTCATCGATCCCCCATTCATCTGTCTAGTGCTCCATTTCCAATTGCTTCCAGCGCGGAAGCAGAGTGCGCAGCCCGGCGGCGGGCAATTTCACGTCTCTTCGGGACTGCACGCACGCGCCTCAAGCGCACGCCGTCACGAGGAAACGCGACTTCAAACGCAGAACTGGACTGGATACGCGGCCTGCGGCAGGACCATTGAGCGCCGGGCTTGCTTCCTGCGCTGCGATCCGATCAGCATGAACACTCATGCCCTGGACCGCTTCGATGAGACCTCGACTGGAGGACTCGCCGCACGACTCGACTGATGGATTGAGGAATATGTTTCGGCGTGTTTTCGGTCTAACAACCTGGAGTTGAAACCACGTCAGCGGTAGGGGGCAGCGTTCGTAATGAGTCACATTGTGGCCTGAACGACACGCATTTAGCGCCGGCACACACTTGAATTCTCACCAACAAGTTAAAACCGGGCACTTCCATATGCCGTGCTGTGCACGATCGAGACGAGAACTGTGTCGCGGTGTGGGGAACTTTCAATCCGGACAAGCGCTAATCAAGCATTCGCGCCCTTACTCGACCGCTCTAGATTCGCGCGGAGCTCGTGAATGCGGAGCACTGGCCAAAACATCCGCGCTGTTGCATCCTCCAGAGCGCTTGCACACTGCCTCCGCGATCCGACATATGGCTCCGCGAGTGTCTCAATGAGATGGGCCGCTCTCGAGCGGCTGTGGCGAGCTCGACGATCGCGCGCGCGTGCCTCGATAAATCCTAGGCAGAGCCGAAGACAGAACCGACAGGAGATCCGACTATGACCTTCAAACTGCCCGAACTCCCATATGCCTATGACGCGCTCGCGCCTTACATGTCGAAGGAGACGCTCGAGTTCCACCACGACAAGCATCACCTCGCCTATGTCGACAACGGCAACAAGTTCGCCGGGCCCGGCACGAAGTACGAGGGCAAGAGCATCGAGGACATCTGCAAGGAAGCGTTCGCCGCGAAGGACGCGCCGGTCATCAACAACATCGGCCAGCACTACAATCACATCCACTTCTGGAAATGGATGAAGAAGGGCGGCGGCGGCAAGAAGCTGCCCGCGAAAGTGCAGAAGCTCGTCGACGAGGCAGGTGGATTCGACAAGGTGCGCGCGGACTTCATCGCCGCCGGCGTCGGCCAGTTCGGTTCGGGCTGGGCCTGGCTCGCCGTCAAGGGCGGCAAGCTCGAGGTCCAGAAGACGCCCAATGGCGAAAATCCGCTCATGCACGGCGCGCAGCCTATTCTCGGCGTCGACGTGTGGGAGCACAGCTATTACATCGACTATCGCAATGCGCGCCCGAAGTATCTCGAGGCCTGGTTCGACAATCTCGTGAACTGGGAATACGTGGAAGAGATGCTCGGCTGAGCGCCGCTCACGTCGATCGACTGAACAAGAAAGGCCCCGTCTCATGGCGGGGCCTTGCTCTTTCGAGTGGAGTGAACGCGACAGTTCAGGAAGACGATGTGTTTTCCGTGAGATCGGGCTTCAGCTCGTCGACGTTATGAGCGCGGCGTACGCGCCCCTCGAGCTGCGCACCCTCGTCGACGCTGAGCGTCTGATGGTGGACGTCGCCTTCGACCTTGGCGCCCGACTCGAGCAGCACGCGAATGCCGCGGATCGTCCCCATGATCGACCCGAACACCGTGATCGTTTCGGCAGAAACGACGCCCGTCACCTTGCCGACATCGCCGATGATGACCTCGGTGCCGAGTACGTCACCCTGGATCTCGCCTTCGACGCGGATCTTGCCCTTCGAGATGATCCGCAGCCCCTGACCGATGATCGTGAGATCCTGGCCAATGATGGAGATACCGCTCCCGGAAGCGTCGCTGACGGGACCGCTCGGGATGACTGTGTCGTTGTGAGCCTGATGGATTGGCGCTGGCGGCGGCTCGCTCGGGGTGCGCCCTGTGGCAGGCGACATCGTCTGCAGGCGAAGCGAATCTATCCGCTGCGGCTCTGCCGAAGCCTTTGGTGAGGTCGAACCGTTACGCGTGAACATTTCTGGCCCCCGTATTTTTTGCCAAGCGACAATTGTTTTGCCGCTTTGAAAAACAATCACGCGCCCATGGTCGAAATGTGTCTTTTCAATGAGCATAAGCTGAAGGACGTATGAAGGCGCAGCGCTTGGATGCGGCTGCAGCTCTGCCCTCCGCAGACCCGCGTTGACGCGTCGTCGGGCCGCTGCGAATTTGAAGCGTCGCTCAGTACACAGGCCCCGGCCTGCAAATGCCCGCCAACGGGCAACACCAGCCACACCGAAGAGGAAACAGCATGGATTTCAGCGGGCAAGTTGCGGTCGTCACCGGCGCCGCGAACGGGATTGGTCGCGCCACCTGCCTCGCGTTCGCGGCCCGCGGCGCGAAGATCGTCGCAGTCGACCGTGACGCGGCCGGTGTCGAGAAGCTCGCCCAGGAGATCCGCGGCAACGGTGGTGAGGCCCTGGCGATCGCTGCCGATGTCACCAAGTCGGCCGATGTCGCCCGCTATGTGAAGGCTGCTGTCGACACTTATGGCCGGATCGATGCTTTCTTCAACAATGCTGGCATCGAAGGAAAAGTGGCGCCCATCGCCGAATATGACGAGGCCGTATTCGATGCCGTTATCGGCGTGAATCTCAAGGGTGTCTTCCTGGGCCTCCGACATGTTCTGCCGGTCATGATCAGCCAGGGCAGCGGGGCCGTGGTCAATACGGCATCGGTCGCGGGTATCACGGGCAGCCCGAACATGGGCCCGTATGTGGCCACGAAGCACGCCGTCATCGGCCTGACCAAATCCGTCTCCGGCGAGGTGGCGCGCCAGGGTATTCGCATCAATGCCGTCTGTCCGGGCCCTGTCGACACGCGGATGATCCATTCCATCGAGGAGATGATCAGTCCAGCGGATGCGGAAGCGGTCAGCGCCCGCTATCAGGCCTCGATCCCCATGGGGCGCTACGCCACGGTCGACGAGATCGCCAGCACGGTCCTGTTCCTGTGCTCCGAGTTCGCCAGCGGAATCACGGGCGCCCAATATGTCGTCGACGGCGGCCGGACAGCCACGGGCGGCGCGGCCACGACCGTCGGCGCGCCCCGCAATTGAGATGCTGGCGGGAACCGCCGGAGCCAATATCTGTGGCCCGGCGGCCCCTCCGAGCGCGGCTCCGCTGCAATTCCGTGCAAAGCACGCCTAAAGACGCACCATTGATTGTTGCATCGCCGCACCGGTTTTGGCATGGTCCGCCCGCCAAATCCCGACCGGGCGCGTACTGACGGCGGGAGCCGGCACTGCGCGCCGGCCGGCGCCGCAACATCCTTCCTTGCATCGCCCCGGCAACCCAGCGGCCGCCGGAGCGCTGTGAGGTCTTTGCTTTGCCGTGCGGGCTGCGATCCTGGTGGCTGTCCACCAAGGCGGCGCGCACTCCAAGCCCTGAAGGGGGCATCTGACCAACGGGGAGCACTCTACTCATGCAGTCCATCTTGTGGGCCATCATCATCTGTGGCCTGCTTTCGATAGCCTACGGCGCGTTCACGATCCGCGCGGTCATGGCATCGGATGCCGGCAATGCGCGCATGCAGGAGATCGCCGGCGCCATTCAGGAAGGCGCGCAGGCCTACCTCACCCGCCAGTATCAAACCATCGCCATTGCCGGCGTGCCGATCTTCCTCATTGTCGGCTTCCTGCTCGGCTGGCTTGTCGCGATCGGCTTCCTCATCGGTGCGGTGCTCTCGGGCCTCGCAGGCTTCGTCGGTATGCACGTCTCGGTGCGCGCTAACGTGCGGACCGCGCAGGCGTCGACGGTTTCGCTCGCCGATGGCCTCTCGATGGCCTTTCGCGCGGGCGCCGTGACGGGCCTCCTCGTCGCGGGTCTCGCGCTGCTCGGCGTCGTCGTCTACTACGGCATTCTGACCGGCACGATGGGCTACGGCCCGACCAGCCGTACCGTGATCGACTCGCTCGTCGCCCTCGGCTTCGGCGCCTCGCTCATCTCGATCTTCGCCCGTCTCGGCGGCGGCATCTTCACCAAGGGCGCCGACGTCGGCGGTGACCTCGTCGGCAAGGTCGAGGCCGGCATTCCCGAAGACGATCCGCGCAACCCGGCCACGATCGCCGACAACGTCGGTGACAACGTCGGCGACTGCGCCGGCATGGCGGCCGACCTCTTCGAGACCTACGCGGTGACGGTCGTCGCCACCATGGTGCTCGCAGCGATCTACTTCGTCGGCCAGGATGTCGTCAGTTCGCTCATGATCTACCCGCTGGCGATCTGCGGCATCTGCGTCGTCACGTCGATCATCGGTACGTACTTCGTCCGTCTCGGCGCCAACCAGTCGATCATGGGCGCCCTCTACAAGGGCATCATCGCGACCGGCGTGCTCTCACTCATCGCCCTCTACCCGCTGACCGACTACATGCTCGGCATGGACACCGTCTTCAAGACGACGAGCGGCTTCTCCTTCACCGGAATGGATCTCTTCTGGTGCGGCGTGGTCGGTCTCATCGTGACGGCGGCCATCATCGTGGTGACTGAGTACTACACGGGCATCGGCTATCGCCCCGTGCGCTCGATCAGCCAGGCGTCGGTCACCGGCCACGGCACAAACGTGATCCAGGGTCTCGCGGTCAGCCTCGAGGCAACGGCACTGCCGGCACTCATCATCGTCGCCGGCATCATCGTCACCTTCAAGCTCGCCGGTCTCTTCGGCATCGCGATCGCGGTTACGACCATGCTCGCACTCGCCGGCATGGTCGTCGCACTCGATGCCTTCGGCCCCGTGACGGACAACGCCGGTGGCATTGCCGAAATGGCGGGCCTGCCTAAGGAGATCCGTCGCACGACCGACGCGCTCGACGCCGTCGGCAACACGACCAAGGCGGTCACCAAGGGTTACGCGATCGGTTCGGCCGGTCTCGGCGCACTGGTGCTCTTCGCGGCCTACAATGAAGACTTGAAATACTTCATAAGTCAGGCCCAACCAGGATCGATGTTCCACAACCTGACGGTCGACTTCTCGTTGTCCAATCCGTACGTCGTCGTCGGCCTGTTGTTCGGCGGCCTGCTGCCGTACCTCTTCGGCGGCATCGCGATGACGGCGGTCGGCCGCGCTGCGGCCTCGATCGTCGAGGAAGTCCGCCGGCAGTTCAAGGAGAAGCCGGGCATCATGAAGGGCACCGAGAAGCCCGACTATGCCCGCGCGGTCGACATGCTGACGCGCGCCGCGATCAAGGAAATGGTCGTGCCGTCGCTGCTGCCTGTCCTCTCGCCGATCGTCTGCTTCTTCGTCATCAAGTGGATCGCCGGCACGGGCCATGCGTTCGCGGCTCTCGGCGCCATGCTCCTCGGCGTGATCGTCACTGGCCTCTTCGTCGCCATCTCCATGACGGCCGGCGGCGGCGCCTGGGACAACGCCAAGAAGTCCTTCGAGGATGGCTTCGTCGACAAGGACGGCGTCAAGCATCTCAAGGGCTCGGAAGCGCACAAGGCCTCGGTCACCGGTGACACCGTCGGCGATCCCTACAAGGACACCGCCGGTCCGGCCGTGAACCCGATGATCAAGATCACCAACATCGTGGCGCTGCTGCTGCTGGCGATCCTGGCGCACTAGCTTTCTTGCCGCGGGCTGCTGGGAAGGGGTGCTTCGCAACCCTTCCGCAGTGCTATGCCCGCGGCGGCCATACTGAGAAATAGAAACGCGGCGCTCGAAAGGGCGCTGCGTTTTGCTTTGGCAGATCGCGCTTCCAGCGCGAGCGAGGGCCAGCCCTCGCACTCCCAGCCGGGGGACACCCCCGGAACCCGCTTCCTTTATGAATTAGGAGCAAGCCGCGAGCGCACCGCAATGCGCTCCCCTCGCGTGCGGGGAGAAGGGACCTGTCTCGCTCGCGGCGAGCTCCAATTCATAAAAAGGAGGGGGTCCGCGGTCTCCCCGGTTGGGGCCGGGGGCGAAAGCCCCGTTGCGCCGAAGGCGCAAGCTCTTGCTGACCGCCACCGCATTTGCTTCCCTCTTCGCAACGAGCGACACAGGGAGAAACGGCGATGCCGACAATCGGACTGGCGGGTGTGGGACTGATCGGGCGGGCGTGGGCGAATGTGTTCTCGCGCGCGGGCTGGGATGTCGTCATGTGGGACGCGAACCCCGAAGCCACAGCCGCCGCACCGCGCCTCGTTGCCGAGTCGCTGCACGACCTCGCCAAGCATGGGCTAGTCGAAGATCCCGACAAGGCTGCCGCCCGCCTGCGCACGGTGCCGACGCTCGAAGATGCTGTGAAGGGCGTCGATCTCGTGCAGGAGTCGGGCCCCGAGCGTCTCGAGGACAAGCTCGCCATCTGGACGCGTCTCGATGCTGCGGCAGCACCCGAGACCGTACTCGCATCCTCCACATCTGCGATTGTTGCTTCGCTCTTCACGGAGAAGCTCGCAGGGCGCGGGCGTTGTCTCGTGGCGCATCCTGTGAACCCGCCGCATCTCGTGCCGATCGTCGAGTTGTGTGGCGCACCGTGGACGACGAAGGAAACGATCGCGAAGGCGCGCGGCTTCTATCAAAGCGTCGGGCAGGTACCGATCGAAGTGAAGAAGG
>JAEYYJ010000170.1 GCA_023430845.1 Pseudomonadota bacterium | reverse complement strand
CGCCTCGATATGGCCTGATACGCGCTGTCGAGAGCGCAAAGCGGTGGCCCCTCGGGCTAAGTGGAGGCTATAGTCGACAGGAATGACCGCCGGACGGCCGCGCGACCGTATCGGGGCATACAAATCTGGACGCGCTGTCAGGAGGTTCGCCCATGGCTGTTGCCGAAGCCGAAATCAAGAAGCCGATCCCATTTGACACCAAGCACCTCGACAAGCTGATGGACGACGCCGGCATCGACGTGCTGGTCGCGACCTCGAAGCACAATGTCCAGTATCTGCTCGGCGGCTATCGGTTCTTCTTCTTCGACACCATGGAAGCTGCCGGCACGACGCGCTACCTGCCCGCGATCGTGTATCAGAAGGGCAAACCCGAGAACGCCGCCTACGTCGGCTGCACCATGGAGAACTTCGAGCGCGAGCTCGGCAAATTCTGGCAACCGACCCTGAAGCTCGGCACGACCGGCACGCAGGCCACGATGAGCGAAGTCGCAAGCCATATCGCAAAGCTCGGCCCGGTGCGTCGCATCGGTGTCGAGTCGGCATTCCTGCCCGCTGACGGTGAAGCCGTCCTGCGCCGCAACGTCGCCAATGCGGACGTCGTGGACGCCGTATTCCCCCTCGAACGGTTGCGCGCAAAGAAGACGCCCGAAGAGATCGCCTATTTGCGAGAAGCATCCGAGCGCGTCGTCGATTCTATGCTGACGACCTTCCGGAAGCATTGCGTACCCGGCGCGACCAAGCTCGAGATTGTCGAGGCCCTGCGCCGCGAGGAAGTCAATCGCGGCCTCGTGTTCGACTACTGTCTGATGACCGCCGGCACGAGCCTCAATCGCGCGCCCTCGGAGCAGCGGCTTGCCATAGGCGATATCATCTCCCTCGATTCAGGCGGCAACTACAAAGGCTATATCGGCGATCTGTGCCGCATGGGTGTCGTCGGCGGTAAGGTCGATAGCGAGTATCAGGATCTGCTCGCTTTCGTCGAGGAGGTGCAGCAGGCCGTGCGCAAGCCGATCCGCGCCGGCGCACGCGGCGGCGACATCGCCGATGTGGCCGAGCGCCTGCTCGATGCATCGCCGCACCGCAAGTACACACACTTCATGGCCCACGGCATGGGCCTCGTCACGCACGAAGCACCGCGCCTGCAGGATCATCCGCGCATGTCCTACGAGGGCTATGACCGCGAACGCCCGTTGGAAGCCGGCTACGTCATCTCCGTCGAAACGACGATCGGGCATCCGACGCGCGGTTTCGTGAAGCTCGAGGATACGATCCTCGTCACCGAGAATGGCTACGAGGCGCTCGGCGACGGCGGGCGAGGCTACAACGCAGCCG
Source organism: Pseudomonadota bacterium (assembly GCA_023430845.1). Lineage (GTDB taxonomy): Bacteria > Pseudomonadota > Alphaproteobacteria > Rhizobiales > Hyphomicrobiaceae. The sequence continues at coordinate 7,697 of JAEYYJ010000170.1, read as the reverse complement.
GTGGCGGCTGACGCCTGCTAACCCAGCACCACAGGCGAATCGGGCGGGAGACCAAGGAACACCCGCCCGATGGTGATAAAATTCGCCGGCCGTCCTTGGAGCTGCTGTGATGCGGAGTAGGCATCGCGCAGCCGCCGTTCGAATGGATTGACCGGGAAGATCGCGGTCTGCCCCGCAGCCCGATAGGCATCCGCGGCGATCTCGACACCCTGGTTGATGACATACGTGCTCGCGAGCTTGAGGTTGGCCCGCTCGATGAGCGGAAATTCGCGCGATGCGCGCGTCCTCTCCCAAATCTCGTCGATAGTCGCGTGGAGGTAGGCCCGCGCCGCCCTCAGTCGCGCTTCGAGCTGGGCGAGCTCGGACTGGAAGACCTGGCTCTCCATGAGCGATGACGGAGCACCACGTGGCGTCTTCGCTTTGGCTAGCGCAGTAAGGTCACTCACCATGCCCTGGGCAATGCCGAGCATGAGTGCGCTGAAAGCGGTCGCATAAGCTGCGGTGCCATTGAAGATGTAGAGCGTGCCGTCTTCGATCCGCTCCGCGTCTGCGTCACGATCGATCGTCTCGTCCTCGGGCACAAACAGGTCCTGCACCTCGTATGTGTAGCTTGCCGTGCCGCGAAGCCCGAGCGTGTACCACATGTCATCGATGCGCGCCTTTGCTACCGGAAAGAGCGCCGTACGATCGAGGTGGCGTCCATCGGCGCGACGGCGTGGCTTCCCATCGGCCTCGAAGACATAGCTGTGCCCACCGAGAAGCGTCGCGTTCGCACAGCCACTGGCAAATGTCCACTTGCCAGAAACTCGATAGCCGCCATCCACAGCGACAGCCTTGCCTTGGATGCCGGCGCCCCAAGCCAGTACGGCATCTCGCAGTCCGAAAAGCCGACGTGCCGCCGCCGGCTCAAGAAATGCCGCCGACATGGCGCACCCCGCTGCCTGCCCAAGACACCATGCCGTGCTGGCATCCGCGCGCGCGATGGTCTCCATCACTTCGGCGAGCGTTCTCAGATGGACTTCGTCACCACCAATCGACTTCGGGAGCAGCAGACGGAAGAGACGCGCTTCATGCAGGATTTCGACGACATCCCGCGGCAGTGCGCGGGCTTGCTCGATCCTGTCAGCCGCCGCGCATAGCGTTTCGATTATCGCTTGCGCGCGAGCTAAAGGAGCCACGATCGGCGCGCCGGGCGCCGCCTGTCCCTCGCTCCTCTCGCTGTGACTTGCCATTTGCCGACAGTCCTCCCAGGCATTGATTGTTTTCTTTTCTGCCGCACCACGACACCATGCATTGTTGAAGAGCCGCCGTCGAGCGCGCGAACTGAGGCGCCGCGAGCAAGCGATGCTGCGGGGGCGTCGGCCAGAGCAGGCGCACCGCACCAAATGCGCTCAGCCATCTGAAACCGCTTGCGTTTCAGGCACCGTGCCTGGACTATGAGCCTATCTCACTATGTGCGGGCCGCCTATACTTTCGGCACCGATAGAAGTGTCTGGGTCGCGCGCAGCGAGATTTCCGTCACGTCCGGTCGCATATAAGGGAGAGCACTATGACAAGACGAGATCTCACGGGGCGCTGCCTCATCGCGCTCACGAGCGCGCTGTGTATGGGCGCAATGGCAACATCGGCGCCCTCACTCGCTCAAGGCACGCTTCGCATTGCCATGACGGCGACCGACGTACCGACCACAACGGGCGCGCCCAACAATGGATTTGAAGGCGTGCGCTTCATGGGCTTCACGGCCTTCGACGCGCTCGTCAACTGGGATCTCAGCAGCGCCGACAAGCCGGCCGACATCACGCCAGGTCTTGCCGAGAGCTGGGAGCAGAGCAAAACCGACCTAACGAAGTGGGTCTTCAAGCTGCGCCAGGGCGTCAAGTTCCACGACGGCACGCCATTCAACGCCGACGCACTGATCTGGAACCTCGATCGCTCCTTCAACAAGGACGCCAAACAGTTCGATCCGCAGGCGTCGGCGATCAATCGTGGGCGCCCAACTTACATAGCCGACGGCGGCTACAAGAAAATCGACGACTACACGGTCGAGCTCACCACGACACGTCCCATCTCGTATTTCCCATATGTTCTGACAACGATCTTCCACGTGAGCCCGACGGCCTTCGAGAAGGCTGGGAGCTGGGCGGAGTTCGCCAAGGCGCCGGTGGGCACCGGTCCCTTTATCGCGCGCAACTTCAAGCCGCGCATCAGCATCGATCTCGACAAGAACAAGGACTACTGGGACAAGAATCGCATTCCCAAGGTCGACAAGGTCGTTCTCTTCCCAATGCCGGAGGCGAATACACGCCTCGCAGCACTGCGTTCCGGGCAGGTCGACTGGATCGAGGTGCCACCGCCGGATGCGATCGCCGGCCTCAAGGGCGCGGGCTTCTCGGTCGTCACCAACAGCTATCCGCACGTATGGCCGTGGGTGCTCAATACGCTCAAAGAGGAATCTCCCTTCCGTGACGTCAAGGTGCGTCAGGCGATCAACTACTGCGTCGATCGCGATGGTCTCGTGACGCTTCTGGCAGGTACAGCCGAGCCGTCCGTCGGCTTCTTCAAGAAGACCGACCCGCGGTTCGGCAATCCTAAGAATGCCTACAAGTTCGACCCCGCGATGTCGAAAAAGCTGCTGGCTGAAGCGGGCTACGGGCCCGATAAACCCGTCAAAGCCAAGATCATGATCTCGACGTCAGGCTCGGGCCAGATGCTCCCCCTGCCGATGAACGAGTTTCTGCAACAGTCGATGAAGCAGTGCGGTTTCGATATCTCGTTCGAAGTCGTCGAATGGGGAACAGTGCTGGTCAACCTGCGCTCCGTGCCGACAGCACCCGTAGCAGCGAATTCGGACGCACTGAATATCAGTCTCGTCTCGTCGGACGTCTCGATGATCGTGCGCTGGTTCTACGGCGCAAACAGCACGCCCGCCGGCTCGAACTGGGGTCATTGGAAGAACCCGGAGTTCGATGCGACCATCGCCAAGATGGAGAGTGCAGCCAACAAGGATGCGTTCGACAAGTCAGTCGTGAAGCTGCATGAGATGCTGGTTGACGAGGCTCCCTGGCTCTGGGTCGTCCATGACGCGAACCCGCGCGCCATGACAAAAGGCGTTCAGGGCTTCATCAGCGCACAGAGCTGGTTTCAGGACCTGACGCGCGTATCCATCAAGAAGTGACGCGCGTCCCCGACTGATAGCGGGCTGACTTGAAGGCTCCGCCCGATCCTCGACCGTGCGTGATCGAGGATCGGGTGTGCAGTCCGCCGGCCGGCAAGCGAGGATTCCTGAAGATGTGGTACTTCGTTCTACGCCGACTGCTTTATGCCGTCCCGATACTTCTCGGCGTATCCCTCGTCGTATTTCTGCTCATGCAGATGGTGCCCGGCGACATCATCGACATCATGATTCCGCCGGAGGCGCCGAAAGAAGTCGCGGATATGATCCGCATCCAATTCGGCCTGGATCAGCCTGTTCACATTCAGTACCTGCGCTGGCTCAAATCCATGCTGATGGGAGACCTCGGCACCTCGATCTTCACCAATCAGCCCGTTGCCGAGGAGCTGTTCAGCGCACTGCTGAACACACTCAAGATCGCGATACCGGCGGCGTTCCTGGGCTTCACGCTCGGCGTGCTTCTAGGTTCGCTTGCCGCTTTCCACGGCGGCTCATGGCTCGACAAGATGTTCTCGGGCGTCGCCATTGCCGGCGTGAGTCTGCCGCACTACTGGGTCGGCATGGTGCTCGTCGCCATCTTTGCCGTTTCCTTCAACGTACTTCCTGGTCAGGGCATGGGACCCGAGGGCTTCCCGTGGACGTGGGAGCACATCAAACACCTCATTCTCCCGGTGATCACACTCTCGCTCATTCCCATGGGTGTCATCAGCCGCCTCGTGCGCGCGAACGTACTGGAAATCCGCTCGATGGAGTTCGTCTCCGCATTGCAGGCCAAGGGGCTCAAGGGCCCACGCGTCCTCCTCCACATCATGAAGAACGCTGCGCCTTCCGCGCTCGCGCTCATGGGCCTGCAGTTCGGCTATCTGCTCGGCGGCTCCATTCTCGTGGAGACCGTATTCAACTGGCCGGGATCTGGGAGCCTTCTCAATCTCGCGATCTTCCGTCGTGACATCCCGGTTCTGTCCGCGACGATCCTCGTGCTTGCCGCGATCTTCGTCATCATCAACATCCTGGTCGACGTGCTGCAGGCGCTGATCGACCCTCGCATCCGGCGCTGAGCCCATGAGCGCGCAGGACACGATCATCGTCCCCGCCGCCGACGCGGTACGCCGCGCCGAGGCCGGCAAAAGCTATTGGGCACGCGTACGCGAGCGCCTGCTCGCCGACCGCACAACACTCACGGTGAGCGTGCTGCTCGCGGTCATCGTCGTCATGGCGATCGCGGCGCCGATCTTCGCAACGCATGATCCCATGGCGAGCTCGGTGCTCGCACGCCTGAAGTCGCCCGGCTACAACGGACACTGGCTCGGCACCGACGAGGTCGGGCGCGATCTCTACAGCCGCATTCTCTATGGCGGGCGCCTTTCGCTGCTCTGCGGCGTTGCACCAGTTGCATTCGCACTTTTGATCGGCGGAAGTCTCGGCCTGCTCGCGGGCTACAGCGGCGGCATCGTCAACAGCCTGATCATGCGCAGCATGGATGTGCTCTATGCCTTCCCCTCGATCCTGCTCGCGATCGCGATCTGCGGCATGCTCGGTTCCGGTCTTGGCAACACCATCCTCGCGCTCACCGTTACTTTCATTCCGCCGATCGTACGCATTTCCGAAACCGTGACCACGCAGGTCCGCTCAGCCGAGTTCGTCGAGGCCGCGCGCGCGACCGGTGCGCGGCCCGCATCGATCATCCGCTTTCACATCCTCAACAACGTGCTCGGTCCCATCCTCGTCTACGCGACATCACTGATCTCGATCGCGATCATCCTGGCAGCGGGCCTGAGCTTCCTCGGCCTCGGGGTCACGCCTCCCGACGCCGAGTGGGGCCTCATGCTGAACAACCTGCGGCAGGCTATCTGGGTGAACCCGATGGTCGCCGCGCTGCCAGGTGCGATGATCTTCATCACGTCGATGTGCTTCAACCTGATGAGCGATGGTCTGCGCACTGCCATGGACGTACGGATATGAGGTTCTCGACATGAGCGCGGATGTGCTGCTCGAAGTGCACGCGCTGCGGCGCTATTTTCCGATCCGTGGTGGGCTGCTTCAGCGGCAAGTCGCGACTGTGCAGGCCGTCGACGACATATCTTTCGCCGTACGTCGTGGTGAGACGCTCGGCATCGTCGGCGAATCCGGTTGCGGCAAATCGACGACCGCTCGCCTCCTTATTCACCTCCTCGAAGCAGACGCCGGCACTATTACGCTCGAAGGCCGCGCGATCGGCGATTCGAGCGGCCTCACGGCTCGTGAGTTTCGCCGTCAGGTGCAGATGGTCTTTCAGGACAGTTATTCATCGCTCAATCCCCGCTGCACCGTCGAGGATACCATCGCGTATGGCCCGACCGTCCACGGCCTCTCTTGGTCCGATGCCCGCAAGCGGGCGCGGGAGCTTCTGGGGAAGGTCGGGCTCGATCCGGAACTGTTTGCGACGCGCTATCCGCACGAGCTCTCCGGTGGCCAGCGCCAGCGCGTGAACATTGCGCGCGCACTCGCGCTCGAACCGCGAGTGATCGTACTCGACGAACCCGTCTCAGCACTCGACAAATCCGTAGAAGCACAGGTTCTCAACCTGCTCGTCGATCTCAAGACCGAGCTGGGCCTGACATACGTCTTCATTTCGCATGATCTCAATGTCGTGCAGTACATCAGCGACCGCGTACTCGTGATGTACCTCGGCAAGGTCGTCGAGGTCGGTCCCGTCGAAAGCATCTACGGCAATCCGCAACACCCCTACACGCGCGCGCTGCTCGGTGCGATGCCCTCCATGGATCCCGACAGTCGCGGAAAGCAAGCCACGCTGACCGGCGACCCACCGAACCCGATCAATCCTCCGCCGGGTTGCCGCTTTCACACCCGTTGTGCCCACGCCGAGGCCTGCTGTTCCGCGCGTGAGCCGAAGCTTGCCGCCGGTACGGCTACGGGAGACCATCTCGCCGCCTGCCACATGCTGATACCTGGCTCCGGCCACAGCGCCGCGCCGGCGGTCGCAGCATGATGGAGGTGCCAGCATGAGCGTCACCGCAGCCACCAGCGAACAGCCGGCAACCGCAATGGGCGGTGCGCCTCTGGTTCGCGTCGAGGATCTGACTGTCCGCTTCACGAGCCGCGACGCCGTTATCGATGCGGTGAACGGCGTCAGCTTCACGCTCGATGCCGGCGAGGTGCTTTGCATTCTCGGCGAGTCCGGATCGGGCAAGAGCGTCACGCTGCGTGCCTTGATGCGTCTGCTGCCTCCCAAGCGCACGAAGCTCGGCGGCAAGGTCAGCGTCGGCGGTAAGGACATTCTGTCTCTCGGCGAGGGCAACCTCAGCGATCTTCGCGGCGGCGAGGTCGCGATGATCTTCCAGGAGCCGATGACCTCGTTCGATCCCGTCTTCACCATCGGCACGCAGATCATGGAGACGGTGAAGCGGCACGACGGGCTGTCGGATGCCGACGCGCGAAAGCGCGCGCTCGAGCTGCTCGAAATGGTGCAGATTCCTTCCCCCGCGCGGCGTCTCGAGAATTACCCGCACGAGATGTCAGGCGGCATGCGTCAGCGCGCGATGATTGCGCTCGCGCTCTCCTGTCGGCCCCGCCTCCTGCTAGCCGACGAGCCCACGACCGCGCTCGACGCAACCGTGCAGATCCAGATTCTACAGCTTCTGCATCGCCTCCAGCGCGAGCTCGGCATGGCCGTGCTGTTCGTCACGCACGACGTCGGTGTGGCCGTCGAGATCTCGGACCGCATTGCCGTCATGTACGCTGGCCGCTTCGTCGAGACAGGCCCGCTGCGGGATATCGTGCGCACACCGCAGCATCCTTACACTCAGGGCCTGCTCGCTTCGACAGTGCATGGTGGCATGCGCGGCAAGCGCCTCGAGGCCATTCCCGGCTCTCCAGTGAACCTCGCCGCTATGCCGCCAGGATGTGCCTTTGCGCCGCGATGCCGCTATGCCGAGGCAGCCTGCACTGCCTCGCCGCCTGCCGAGACATGGATCGAGCCGACGCGCATGGTCCGATGCATCCGCGCGTCCCCGCAGACATGAAAAGGGCCCTCCGCGAAAGAGGGTCCTGTATCAATCACCACCGAGCGTTCAGGCGTAAAACGCCGACTCGAAGGCGTAGTAGAGGGGCAGCGATTTCTTGTCGGCGAACGGCAGAATCTGCGTGAGATACACGCCACCGATGCCGCTCTTGGGATCGATCCAATAGTACGAGTTGGCCAGACCCGCCCACATGAGACCGCCGGCCGGACGACCGGTTGGTGCTTTCTCCTCATTGATCTGGAAGCTCAATCCCCAGCTCTTCGGTAGCCCGGGGAAGAACTCCGCGTCGTTCGTCAATGGCGGCATCGCCGTCTTCAGAACGGTGACGCGATTGTCGCCCATGTTGTTGCGGCTCATGAGATCGACTGTCTCCGGTTTCAGAACCTGACCGCCACTCGCCTTGCCGCGATTGAGGATCATGCGGACGAACTGCAGATAATCCTGGGCCGTCGAGTAAAGGCCGCCACCTCCCATCTCGAACTCAGGTTCTTGCGGGATTTCCA
>JAEYYJ010000111.1 GCA_023430845.1 Pseudomonadota bacterium | reverse complement strand
GCGGGATATTCTGATCTTGTTTCTGCTCGGACAAGAGAGGAGGCAGGGTATGGCGGATCACGACGCCCTTCGGCAATTGCGGGGCTTCAGTCTGACAACCGCAGAAATACTCTATCGCCTGCCGGATCATCCAGCGCTGCTGCAAACGTACATATGGCAGGAATACGATCTTCACCCGCGTTTTCCGCGCTTGAAGGCTTTTCTGGGGTTCTGGGCCGCCAACCTGGATGGGCAGCTTTTTCGCATTACCGTCGCCAACAAGGCGCTCATCTCCCCGCGTGAGCTTCGGATCGCCGCTGCGGACTTCCATTTGAATTGAAGTTTCCAGCCCTTCCAAAGACGTAGTTGAGAGCTGGCCAGGGCACCGGCGAACGTGGCTCTTCGGGGCGGGGGTGCGCCAGTTGTTCGACGTCCATCCACAGTCCCTCCGCTGATCCTTCGGCTGCCGCGTTGACCCAGGACCCCGACTCAGGGCCCGATCAGGTCACGTGGGATGGGGTCGAACGTCCTATATCTCTAAGAGGGCGGGCTTTGCCCGAGCAGGCAGGCCCTCCGGGGGAGCTTGGGGGTTATCGTGGAACGTAATTTGGCAAGCCATGCACCGCAGCAACGTCGCCGCGGTGGTCTGCCGCGTCCGTATGTTGCCGTTTGGGTCGTGCTGTCGAGTATGGCGCTGACGTATCTCGTTACGCTCTCAGTGCGCCCGGATCTCGCCGAGGGGCTTGGCGGCCAGGTCGCCGCGCTCGTTGGCGTCGAGGCAGGCGCGCGCGAGGAGGAAAGCGCACAAGCTGCCCGTGACGAGCAGGCGCGGACCGAGATCGCGGTTCTTCGCGACAATCTCGACGCCGTGCAGCGCGAGGCGGCCGCATTGCGCGCCGAACTCGCTGCGCGTGAGGAGCAGAACAAGGCATTCGCCGCGCGGCTTGCGGCGGTCGAAGCGCAGCGCGTCGCCGAGCAGGCGGCTCCGATCGCGACGGCGAGCGTCAATCGCGGGCCACTCGATGGGCCGGATGCACTTCCGGGCCGTGCCGTCGATGGCCGGGTCGTCGAAGCGCCGCGGGAGAATGAGCTTCCGGCGCGCAGGCCGGCGCCGCGTGAGAACGAGCGTATCGCCTTCGGTACGCCTCAGGTGAAGCCAGCTGTGCCCGAAAGCCCGCGCGGCATTCAGATCGCTACGGGACCGTCCGTCGATGCGCTGCGCATCAGCTGGATGCTGCTCGCCGATCGCCACAAGGAAATTCTCGGAAACTACGAACCGCGCTTCGTGCCGTCGACCAGCGGCAGCGGCCCTGCCTATCGCCTGATCGCCGGACCGATCGCGAGCACCGGCGCCGCGAACCGCGTATGCGGCGAACTGCGGTCACGGCGCGTGACGTGCGGCGTTGCGCCCTTCGGTGGCGAGCCTCTTTAGCTCGCCATCGAGGCCAGTATCGCCGACTGGATGAGCAGCACGCCGAGCCAGTGCCCGCCGTCTATGAGCGTTGCGGAAAACCGGGTGCCCTGCAACGCGTGAGTCGCCGAGAGCGACGTCATGACGAAGCCGACCCAGATGAGCACGGCCGAGATGATGGCGTTTCGCGCCGAGAGAGGAATGCCGCCGCGCGTGACATGAAGCAGGATGCCGGCGAGCATCCAAGACATCACGAGTTGCGCAATGAAGATGATGGCGAACTGGGCGGGGCTGAAGGTGTTCCTCGCCGGGCTTTCGCCTGCTGCGCCCAGGCGCCGTTTCGCGAACACGCCGTACCAGAGGCCGCCAAATACGAAGCTCGCAATGGCTGCGATGAGCACCGCCGTGTAGCTGATCCCGGTGACGTGCATTGTCCTCGCTCTTTCTCGCTCAGTGATGGAGCTGCCAGACAGCGGCCCGCTTGATTTCGGCGTCTTCGAGCTCGCGGGTGACCGGCACGTCATAGTGTGCGATCGGCGCGAAGGTGTCCTTGGGAAAATAGCTGCGCCGCGGATCGCCGACGAGCACGCGGGCGCCATCCGCGGCCTTGCGGCGAATGAAGGCCATGACCCGCTCGGCCAGCTCCCGCTCGTAGAAGAGATCACCGACCAGGAGGACATCGCCTTGCGGTGCGTCACGGTTCAGCCAGTCGTCGGCGGTCGCTGCAATTGTGACATCATTTGCGGCGGCGTTGAGATCCATGGCAGCAACCGCCAGCGCATCGATGTCTGCCGCTGCAACCTGGCTCGCGCCGGCTTTTGCAGCCGCGATGGCTGCGATGCCGGAGCCGGCGCCGATGTCGAGTACGCGCTTACCGGCCAGCTCTGCGGTATGGTCGAAGATGTAGCGTGCGAGCGCCTGACCGCCAGCCCAGGCAAAGGCCCAGTAGGGTGGCGGCAGGCCCATCTCGCCAAGCTCCTCCTCGGTCTTGCGCCAGATCGGCAGCGACTCCTCTGCGAGGTGCAGGTGAATCTCCGGCACCAGCGGCGGCGAGAGTAATCGCGTGTTGGCGAGAATGAAGCCGGTCCGGTCGATCATGGGCCGGTCGATCATGAATGTCGGTCTTTCTGGCGCGCGCCTATGATGTCATGAAGCAGGGTGCGTACGCCGGCCTCAATTCAAAGGCTTTGTAGGAAGCCATGGCTGGCAGCGCAACGATCTGCGCCGCGGCAGGTGCCGGAGACCAAGGATGACCACGACCGGCCGACCTGTGCTGCGCTTCGCGCCGAGCCCGAATGGTCCGCTGCATCTGGGGCACGCACTTTCCGCGCTCACGGGTCTCGCATGGGCTCGGCGGCTCGGCGGGCGCTTTCTCGTGCGCATCGAGGACATCGATCCGGAACGATCGAGCGAGGTGCACGTCGAAGGTATCTTCCGTGATCTCGCATGGCTCGGCGTGCCGTGGGAGGAACCCGTGCTGCGCCAGTCGCAGCATATGGCGCGATATGAAGCTGCGGCCGCTCAGCTTGCGTACCTCGATGTGCTCTATCCCTGCTTTGCCAGTCGCCGCGAGATTGCCGAGGCATGCGCGGCCACCGGCGCGGCGCGTGATCCGGACGGTGCACCGCTGTACCCAGGCCTTCACCGCGATATGGCTTCCGAGGAGATCGTCGCACGGCGGCGGCGCGGCGAGCCATTCGTCATGCGGCTGGACGTGACGCGAGCACTGGCCCTGGCGGAGCAACGCCTCGGCGGCGCGCCGCTCGACTTCGTGGAGTTGAATGAGGCCGGTGGACAGCAGGTCATTCCGTGCGATCCCAGACGCTGGGGTGATGTCGTCATCCAGCGCAAGGATGTGCCGACGAGCTATCACCTCTCGGTTGTCGTCGATGATGCCGCTCAAGGCATTACGCACGTCACGCGCGGGCAGGATCTCTTCGCCGCGACCGACATCCACCGCCTTCTGCAGGTGTTGCTCGACCTGCCTGTGCCGCTTTATGCGCATCACCGCCTGATCGTCGACGAAAGCGGCCGCAAACTCGCCAAGAGTGCCCGCGATACGAGCCTTGCCGAGCTTCGCGCAGGCGGGGCCACCCCGGCCGACATCCGCCGTCTGGCCGGCCTTATTTGATCTCATCCGGATTAGGATTTTCGTTGAAAAGTATTAGGCCGTGCTCCCCTTTAACCTTAATTCCCCAGTACGTGAGCGCTCGTGGTAGGTCGTCGATCGGCGCGCGCCGTGCCGGCGGGCGCCGGTCCGGCGCTGGCGTCCGGGCTATCGGGATCGCGGACTGGCCAGCCTGCTCTGCAGGGAAAACGCAAGGGAAGGGAGTTCGGCAATGTTTCGATTGGCGAGTGCTATGGCACTCCTGTTGACGTTGATGATCACGCCGGCGGCGGCGCAGCGCGGACCGGGTGGTGGCGACCGGTGGGTCACGCTCGGCGAGCAAAAGGTCGGCTTCATGGTCGATCGCGATGTGCTGCGGCTCAATCACAATGAGGACTGGTTCCGTCGCGAAGGGCCGTTCAGCGATCTGCGTCTGACCGCAGAGCGCAACGACATTCACATCATGAATGTTCGCGTCGTGTACCTGAATGGTTTCGCGGAGGACTACAGGGTCGACGGGATGGTGCGTCGTGGCCAGAGTATCAACATCGACCTGCGCGGCGACCGCAGCTTTCTGCGCCAGATCGAGTTCATCTATCGCTCGAAGCTCAGCCTCAAGGGTGAGGCGCGCCTGCGCGTCGATGCGCGGGCTGCACGTCGCGGACCGGGGCCGGGGCCAGGGCCGCAGGTCGAGCTCCTCGGCTCGCAGAAGATCGGCTTCTCCGTCGATCGCGATGTGCTGCGCGTCGGTCGCCGCGAAGGTCGCTTCAGCCGGATCGCTCTGCGGGCGCTCGATAACGACATCGAGATCATGGATATGAAGATCTTTTACGCTGGTCGTGGTGGTCCGCCGGATGATGTCCAGTTCCGCCGCGTCCTGCGCGCCGGCCAGCGCACGGATCCGATCGATCTGCGCGGCAGCGAACCGCGCTCGATCGACCGCATCGAGTTCGTCTATCGCGCACGGCCGAATTTCCGCGGTGCTGCGACGCTCGAGGTCTACGGCGTCAAGTGAGCCGCTGAGCACATCACAGAAACTAAAGAGGCGGCGCACCTTGTGCGCCGCCTTTGTCTTTGCCTGATCTAGCTCAGGTCTGTCCGCATGGCCGCCGCGGGCATAGCACCACGAAAGAAGGCGTCAGCGCCCCTTCCGGCAGCCCGCGGCAAGTAAGAATCAAGCCGCCACGAACGGCTTCTCGTCGTCCCAGACTTTCACCGGCATCGGCAGGCCTTCCCAGATCG
>JAEYYJ010000051.1 GCA_023430845.1 Pseudomonadota bacterium | reverse complement strand
GTGGAGGACATTGCCGGCACGCTCAATCCGCAGTGGGAAAAGCGATGGCGCCTCGCCGCGCTGCTGCACGATGCACCCGAGTACGTAATCGGCGACCTCATCAGTCCCTTCAAGGCGGCCATAGGCTTCGATTACAAGAGCATCGAGAATCGTCTGCTCGAAGCGATTCACGTGCGCTTCGGCCTGCCCCAGTCGTTGCCTGCCGAGATCACAGCCGCCATCAAGCACGCCGACCGCATTGCTGCGTACTACGAAGCAACATTGCTCGCCGGCTTCTCGACGGAGGAAGCCGATAGATATTTCGGCATTCCGGCCGTCCCGCCGAGCCTCGAAGCGCTGCTGTCGCGCCTGGAGCCGTCGCCGGTAGCGACGGCTCAGGCAACCTTCCTCTCACGCTTCAAGACACTCAGCGGCCCCTGAATTGCGGCTTGCGCTTCTCCATGAAGGCGCGGCGACCTTCGGCATAGTCCTCGCTCTCGAAGCAAGCTTCGACGAACTGGTCGAGGCGCGCCATGTCAGGATTTTCGGGATGGTCGAAGAGTTCGTCGATGGACTCCTTGGCGGCCCTGATCGAAAGCGGCGCATTGATCGCCATCTCCTCGGCCACCTTCCGCGTCGCAGCTTCGAGCTCAGCCGACGGCACGACGGCATTCACCATGCCCATGGCAAACGCATCGGCCGCTGAATAGCGCCGCCCCGTGAACAGCATCTCCTTGGCCTTTGCCGCCGACATGACCGCCAGCATGGGCCGGATCCAGCGCGGGTTATAGCCGATCGAAAGCTTGGCCGCCGGAATCGAGAAGATCGCGTCGTCGGATGCCCAGCGCATATCGCAACAGATGGCGAGTTCACAGCCGCCACCGAAGCAGTAGCCGTGCACCATCGCGATGGTGGGCTTGCTCGCGCGTCCGACGACCTCGAATGCTTCGTGGTTGATCTCGTCGTAACGGCGCGCTTCGGCGCCCGTCCGGTTGCCCTCGAATTCGGAGATGTCGGCGCCGGCGGAGAAGGCCTTGGTGCCGGCACCGCGAAGCACGATCACGCGCACGTCCGGATTGGCCTCCGCCTCGCGGATGTGCCGCGGCAGCGCCTCCCACATATCCCGCGTATAGGCATTGAGACGCGCGGGATTGTCGGCGATGATCGTGCAGATGCCGCCCTCGATCCGTGTGCGCAGTGTCGGGGGCGATGTCTCGGTCGGCATGTCGGCTCCTGAGCGTTTCTCGTTTTCCGGCGGCACTCTAACCCCATTCTCGTCGGCGCACGCCACTGCCTTACGGCATGGCACCTTTCTTTGCCGGCAACACCGTGCGCGGTCCTCTGGCGAATGGACATGTGCGCCAGCACCTCAATCCCGATTGCCAAGGATCTTCTTTCTGCCTAGTTTCCAGCCTCTCACTTCCCGCCCTTTGCCCGCTTCCTGCGGTGTATTCCCGTGTCTCGAAATTCGGCGCCGTCCGGCTATGGGGTTGCTGCGCTCGCACTGGTTGCGGGCTGGCTCGTGCTTTGCGCACCCTGGCTCTTTGGCAATGTTGCCATACCCTATGACGCCAAGGCGCATTTCCAGGCGCAGGTCCAGTTCCTGGCCACTGCGTTCCACACGGGCCAGTCGCCGTTCTGGAACCCGCACATCTTCGCCGGCTCGCCGCAGATTGCCGATCCTCAGAGCCTCGTGCTTTCGCCGGCTGTGCTGATCGCGCTGCTTGATCCCTCGCCGAGCTTCCGGCTCGTCGACGGCTACACATTCGGCCTGCTCGCGCTCGGCGGCTTCTCCATTATGCTTTTCTTCCGCGATCGCGGCTGGCACCCTGCGGGCGCGATCGTCGCCGCGCTTGCGTTCGCTTTCGGCGCCTCGGCCGCATGGCGTGTGCAGCACGTCGGACAGATTCAATCCTTCGCCTTCTTCGCGCTTGCGCTCTGGCTTCTTGCGCGGACCATCGACCGTCAGTCGCCCCGCTGGGGTATCGGTGCCGGTGTGGCCATGGGTTTGATGATCGTCGAGCCGGATCAGGTCGCCTATCTCGCCGGGCTCGTTCTCGTCGGATATGTGATCCATCACTGGCTCGACGGTGAGGGACGCGCCGTACGCTTCAAGGCGAGCCTGCGCCCGCTGATGGCCGCAGGCATTACGTGCATTGTCCTCGCGGCGCTCCCGCTCCTGCTGACGGTCCTGTTCGTCCTTTCGTCGAGCCGGCCGAGCATTCCGTTTGCGGAAGCCACGCGCGGCTCCCTTCACCCGGCATCGCTGCTCACGCTCGTCTTTGCCGATCTCTACGGCGCCTTCGACAAGGCCGTCGAGTATTGGGGGCCATTCAGTTGGACGTGGGATCCCAACGAGGTCACACTCTCGCAGAACATGAGCCAGCTCTATATCGGTGCGCTGCCGATTGCCCTACTGGCCGGTCTCGGCCTTTCCCGGCGTCAGTTGCTCGCGCGCGAGATCCGCTTCTTCTCGATCGCCGCCATCCTGATGATCCTCTACGCGCTCGGCGCCAATACGCCAGCCTTCAGGATTTTCTACGAGGTACTGCCGGGCGTCGCGCTTTTCCGGAGACCTGCCGATGCAACATTTCTCGTCGGCGGGCTGCTGGCTATCCTCAGCGGCTATCTCGTGCACCGCTGGATGACAAATACGGCGCTCACCGAACCCTCGCGTCCACGCCTACGCCTCAAGGTATCACTGCTCCTGTTGCTGGCGGCTGCGGCTGTCGCCGTGGCTCTTTCGCAAAACCGGCTCGGCGTCGCGATCCGCCCCATTGCGTTCAGCTTCATCTGGATCGCGGCCAGCGTCGGCATCCTCCTGCTGGTAACGCGCATCGGCCACCGCGCGTCGTGGGTGGTCGTACCCGCGCTCGCGGCGATCCTCACGGCTGACCTCGCCATCAACAATGGCCCGAACGA
>JAEYYJ010000030.1 GCA_023430845.1 Pseudomonadota bacterium | reverse complement strand
GCGATCGCAAGCGCGATCACGAGCGGCAGGCGGAACTCGTCGAGCCGTCCTTCGATGAAATCCATGTTGCCGGCGACGACGTAGGAGTAATTGCTCTGGGCCTCGTCGTCGCCGAGATTGAAGACCGTCTCGGCGACACGGAGTGGCTCGCCCAGAGGGCCGGTCGCCTCCGTCCAGCGAATGTTGTTGGTGTCCGGAACGACGTTGCTTGCCGAGGGCAAGGCTATGGCTTCGCTCGCGAGCGAAGCCGAGACCATGCGGCGCCCCGTGCTGCCGGCGAGTGGCGTGATCTGCCAATACCAGCCCGAGTGCGTTACCTCGAAGAGCGGCTCACCGACATTGCGGGGAAAGCGCGGCTCCAAACCGCCATCGTCCGTGCTGAAAGCGATGACGAGGGTCAGAAGCTGACTGAGGCGCGCGTCGTGGGCGGAAGAGAGTTCGTTCTGGCGGACGTAGTCGATAACGAGCCCAGCCAGGGGCAGAACGAGCAGCGTCCAAACGGCCGCCGTCGCGAAAAGTCGAAACGCGAGCGAGTTAACTTTCATCGCCCTCACGCGTCAGGCGATAGCCGAGCCCGCGCACCGTCTTGATCATGTCCGAGGGGATCTTCCGCCTCAGGCGCCCGATGAACACCTCGATGGTGTTCGAGTCGCGGTCGAAATCCTGATCGTAGAGATGCTCGACGAGCTCGGTCCGCGAGACGACCCGCTCGTTATGGTGCATGAGATAGGCGAGCAGACGATACTCGTGCGAGGTGAGCTTCACCGGCTGGCCGCCCATCGAGACGCGCGCCGTCTTGGTATCGAGACGCAGCGGGCCGACCTCGATCTCGCTGCGCGCATGTCCCGAAAGCCGGCGTACTTGCGCACGAATGCGGGCGAGTAGCTCCTCCATGTGGAAGGGTTTGGCGAGATAATCGTCGGCGCCGGCATCCATGCCCTGCACCTTGTCGCTCCAGCGATCGCGCGCCGTAAGCAGAATGACCGGCATGTTGCGCTCGGCGCGCCGCCATTGCTCGAGGACGCTGATGCCATCCTTCTTCGGCAAGCCGATGTCGAGGATCACGATATCGTACGGCTCGGTCTCGCCGAGGAAGTAGCCTTCCTCGCCATCGTGAGCGCTGTCTACCGCATAGCCGGCGTCGACCAGCGCGGAAGCAAGCTGACGATTGAGATCCGGATCATCCTCGACCACCAGCACACGCATGGCGTCTCGCCCCCTTGTCTGAGATGCCCCGTGCATGGTCACTCACCCGCCTAAAACGTCGGACGGGCAGCAGTTTAACCGGCCGGGGAGACGAATACCATTCCAGTCGTGCGCTGAAACGCCGAAGGAGCGGCAAATCCGTCGCAGGAGGACATCAACGCTTTTTGGGCGGCTTTGCGGCCTTGGGCGGGTCAGCGGTCTCCAGAGGGCCGCGTGCCTCGACTGTACGGTTGCGTATCCGCCCCTTGGGCTCGCGGACCAGCACCCGGTAGATGTAGCGCTCGCCATCCTGGCAGAGGGTCACGCGGATCACATTGCCCTTCAGCCGTCTGCGGGCCCAGGCGTGGATGTCGCGGGCCGGCACCAGCTTTTCACGCAAAACGATGGGCGCCGCATCCGACCAGTCGTCGAAGCACTTCACGGACTGCCCGATAGCTGCCGGGGCCGAAGGCAGCCCCAACAAGGCAGCAAGGACGAATGCGCCCAACACCACGGTGGATCGCAGGCCGATGATCATCATTGGGCGAGACTAGGGGCGCCGGCGTGAATACGCAATGAACAGTGTCGCTTGTACGGACAAGCCGGTCCCGACGCCCCAAGCGCTGCTACTTCGGTGCCCAGCGCGCGCTGCGCTTCTCGGCGAACGAGGCGAGTCCCTCCGATGCCTCGGCGGTCTGGCGCTGATCCGAATGGCTCTGGATGAGACCCTCGAGGGTTGATGCATCGAACCCGCCCCAGGCGTGCTCCATGATGTGCTGCTTGGTCTTGGCGATGGCGCCCGGAGCGTTCTCCAGAAGCGCGCCGACGATCTTCTCCCCGCGCGCGGCGAGATCGGCGAGCGGGACGACCTCGTGCACGAGACCGATGCGGCGCGCCTCTTCGGCGCCGAAGCGCTCGCCAGTCAGGGCATAGCGGCGCACCTGGCGCACGCCGATCGCATCATTGAGCTGCGGGAAGATGATGCTTGCGTGGAGACCCCATCGCACCTCGGTAATGGAGAACAGCGCGTTGTCCGCTGCGATCACCACATCGCAGGCGGAGATAACACCCGTGCCGCCGCCGAAGCAGCCGCCCTGCACGAGGGCGACGACGGGCACCGGCAGCCGGTTGAGGCGATCCACCGCGGTCGCAGTCGCACGCGAGACAGTGAGATTGTCGGCAGGCGTGCCGGCGCGGGCACCGTTGATCCAGGTGAGGTCGGCACCCGCCTGAAAATGCTTGCCATTACCCTTGAGAACGACGACGCGGAGCCCCTTCTCGGCCCCGAGCGTATCCATGGCCGTGTGCAGGCCCTGGATCATGGCGCCGTTGTAGGCGTTGTTCACCTGTGGCCGGTTCAGGGTCACGGTCGCGACGCCGCGCGCATCGAGGGTCCAAAGAACGGGATCGTCGCTCATTTCATTCTCCATTTTTACTTTCCGCGGGCTGCTGGAAGGAGTTCATCCTACCCCGAGCATCGTGCCTGGCCCCCGTGTTTCTCTTGCCGCGACCGGCCGGAAAGAGTTTCCTACCCTGGACATGCCAAGCCCGCGGCCACCAGACGGGCAGTTCCTACAGTGAAAGAGGAAACTAAGCAAAATGCCCGCCCTCGATCCGCTCGATCATCCGACACTGCCAACCGGCATCACCGCGCGATTTGTGCCCGGCGTGAACGGTCTCGACATGCACGTTCTGGAATGCGGCGAGCGCGGACGGCCGTGTCTCCTCCTGCTGCATGGCTTCCCAGAGCTGGCCTATAGCTGGCGCAAAGTCATGCCGATGCTGGCCGAGGCCGGATACTACGTCATTGCGCCGGATCAACGCGGCTATGGGCGCACGACCGGATGGGACAACCGGTACGACGCGGACCTTGCCGAGTTCCGTCCCTTCAATCTGGTGCGCGATGTCATCGGGCTCGTGCACGCACTCGGCATTAGCGAGGTTGCCTCACTCATCGGGCACGACTTCGGCGCGACGGTCACCGCATTCGGCACGCTGCTCAGGCCCGACCTCTTCCGCTCCATGATCCTCATGAGCGCGCCGTTCTCCGGTCCGCCGGCGATCCGGTCCGGTGCAGGCCCCAAAGGGCCGAGCATCCACGAGACGCTCGCCGCGCTCTCGCGCCCGCGCAAACACTATCAGGCCTACTACTGCACACGCGAGGCCGATCCGAACATGCACGGTGCAAGCCAGGGTGTGCACGCTTTCCTGCGCGCCTACTTCCACCACAAGAGCGCCGACTGGAAAGCCAACAAGCCCTACCGGCTTGCCGGCTGGACAGCCGATGAGCTCGCCAAGATGCCGACGTACTACGTCATGGATCTCGTGGACGGCATGGCCGAGACAGTCGCCAAGGAAATGCCAAGCGAAGCGGAGATCGCGGCATGTGACTGGATGCCGGAAGCGGAGATGGGCGTGTTCAGCCAGGAGTACGGCCGCACAACTTTCCAGGGCGGCCTCAACTGGTATCGTGCGCGCGTCGAGCCGCGCTTCCAGCCGGAATTGGAGCTGCTTTCCGGCCGCACGATCGACATACCCTCATGTTTCATTGCCGGTCGGAGCGACTGGGGCATCTATCAGGTGCCCGGCGCGATCGAGCGCATGCAGAAAGAGGCCTGCACACGCATGCGCGCGGTGCATCTCGTCGAAGGTGCCGGCCACTGGGTGCAGCAGGAACGGCCCGAGGAAACGGCACGGCACATTCTGGCGTTTCTGGCGGAGCAGCGCTGAACGGAGCAGACCGTGGCAGACACAATCGGCATGGCGGCGCAGGCTGCGGGACAGGCCGTACGGTTCGGCTTGTATCTCGGCCTCAATCGGATCGTCGACTGGCGCACGAATGCCCTCGGCCGGGCGCCGACCGAAAAGCCGCGTGGACCGATGCCGTCGCAAGCCGAATTGCTGCGCGATCTCATGAGCCTGCTCATGCAGGATGCCGCGGCCGTGCGCGATGGCCTCTATCCACCCATGAGCGACGAGCCGCCGTTGCCCGTGCAGCTGAAGCGCATTCGCAACATGCTCGCCGATCTGCCGTCGGCACTTGCGCGGCGCAACGCGCGTGATGCCTCGACGGCGGAAGCTGCGATGCGCGACGATCTTCCCGACTACTTCGTGCAGGACTTCCACTTCCAGACGGGCGGCTATCTCACCGACGATTCCGCCAAGTTGTACGACCTGCAGGTGGAGACGCTCTTCTATGGCGCGGCGGGCGCCATGCGTCGGCAGGCCCTGCGGCCGATTGCAGCCTTCATGCACGGACGCGATCAGCGGCAGGTGCGGTTGCTCGATGTTGCCTGCGGCACGGGGCGGTTTCTGCGCGCGGTACGCCTCGCCTATCCGGCGATGAAGCTCTCGGGTCTCGATCTCTCGCGGCCCTATCTCGAGGAAGCGCGCCGGCATCTCAAGGATCTGCGTCCAG
>JAEYYJ010000448.1 GCA_023430845.1 Pseudomonadota bacterium | reverse complement strand
AGCGCGGCCTGCCGGTTGATCTCCTTGGAGAGCGACGCAAGGCCCGAGACCGTCTCGACATTCCATCCACCCATGACGGGACCGAGCATGAGCTGCTTGCTGTACGGCGTGACGTTCTCGACCAGACGACTGTAGTTGGCGCCCGTCGCCCGCAGGACCTCGGCAACACAGATCGAGATGAAGAAGCTCGAGGCGATGTTGCGCGTCAGATGGAAGATCGATGTGGCCTCGGCGCGCGATTCCGCCGGCAGCGTCCAGAATGCCGTTGTTGCGATCGGCGCCCAGATGAGGCCGACGGCCGTGCCCTGGAGAAAGGCATTGAGGGCGAAGGTCGCGAAGTCGGCATCGAGTGTGATCGCCATGAGCCAGATGCCCGACAGGATCTGAACGCCGAAGCCGACGACCATGGTGATGCGCGGATCGAGCCGCCCCATGAGCATCACGAGAAAGAACCCAGCCGCGACGCCGACGCCGCGCCAGCCGACCATGATGCCGATAAGACGATCCGTATAGCCGAGATGAGTCTGTAGGAGTGGCGGCAGCAAGACCATCGGCGTAAAGTTCACCATCCCGAACATCCCGACCAGAAGAAGGCCGAGCGCGAAGTTGCGATCGAGCAGGATGCGCAAATTTAGGAACGGGTTCCGCGCCGTGAGGCTGTGCGCGAGGAAGATGTAGAAGGCGACGACGCCGGCGAAGGTCGCGACGATGATCTCGGTCGACTCGAACCAGTCGAGGCGCTGGCCGCGCGCGAGAATGATCTGCATGGCCGCGATGGCCACGGAGAGCGAAAGAAAGCCCGTCCAGTCGAGCGAGACAGGGCGGCGCTGATCGTCCCGAGGAAGAATGAGGCGGGTGCCGATCGTCGCCAGCAGAGCGACGGGCACGATCATGTAGAAGCCCCATCGCCAGCCGTAGTAGTCCGACAGCACTCCGGCGAGCATCGGCCCGATGATCGGGCCCGCGGTGTTCGCCATGCCGAAGATCGCGATCGCGCGTGCGTGCTGGCGCCGCGGAAATACATCGAGGATGAGTGTCTGGCCGAGCGGGAGAAGCGGCGCACCGGCCGCGCCTTGAAGTACGCGCCAAAGCACGAGATCGTCGAGGCCGCGCGCGAGCCCGCACAGCAGGGACGCCGCAGTGAAGCCCGCGAGACTCCACACCATGACATTGCGCCGCCCGAACGACGCAACGAGCCAGCCGGTCATCGGCGTGACGACGGCTGTTGCAAGAATGTTGAAGGTCACGGTCCAGGAGATCTCGTCCTGGGTCGCGGCCATCGCGCCCTGCATCTGCGGCAGGATGGCGGTCGCCGTGAAAGTCGCGGCGTTGTAGGCGGCGGAGCTCAGCACGACCACGAACAGCACGAGCTGACGGCGGGCGACCGTCATCTCGATCGCCGGGACGTCATACCCGGTTGTGGTGGTCATGGGGCAAGCCCGGCGTTGGCCTACTCAGCGTCTGGCGCGCCTCAGCGCAACGGAAAGCCGAGATTGATCAGGATGTCCTTCAGGCGTTCGCGGCCATTGAGCGCCTTGATGGTTGCGAGGCGGTTGATGACACGATGCGTCCACGTGTAGGCCGCCATCTCATGGCGTTTCGAGAAGGTCTCCAGGCGCGCGTCATAGGTGGCGCGCAGCTCGTTGTCGGCAGCACTGCTGTAGCGGTCGCGAAAGAGGATGGCTTCCTGCGGCAGGCGCGGCTTCACTTCGGCGGTGCTGCCGGGCTTCGGATATCCGATGCACAGGCCGAACACCGCGACGGCGCCGGGCGGTAGATCGAGCATTTTTGCGATGGCGGCGGGATCGTTCCGCAGCGCGCCGATGTAGACGGTCGAGAGGCCGAGCGATTCAGCGGCTGCGACGGCATTCTGCGCCGCGAGCGCCGCATCAATGGCGGCAACGAGGAAGGTCTCGAAGTAAGGAAGGCCTTCAAGCGTCTTGCCCTCGGCCTCGGCAAGGCGCTGATTGCGCGAGACGTCGGCCAGCCAAACAAGGAACAGCGGGCATTCCACAATGTGCTGCTGACCGCTCGCGATCGCGGCAAGAGCCGCGCGTTTCGCGGGATCGGTCACTTCGACGACCGACCAAGTCTGCAGGTTCGAGCTCGTGGCCGCCGATTGCGCTGCAGCGATCAGCGTCTCGAGCGTCCCTGGCGGCACCGGATCAGGCTTGTAACCGCGGACCGACCGGTGGCTCAGGAGGCTCGCAATGACATCGTTCCAGGGGAGTTTGCTCGCCTTGGCCTCGGTGCCGTATCGGGCGGCAAGCGCCGACGCTTGCGCCGTGGCCGGCGGATCCATCGCATTCATGAGCTTTTCCCGGAGTTCGATGGGGGGTTATGTCCGGTCATATACGAACAGACCGGGGCGACAATGTCCATCTGCCAGGCCGTTCGTCACCCCGCGCGCATGGCTGCCAGACCGCGATCGAGGTCCGCAATGAGATCGGCTGGTGCCTCGAGCCCCACAGAGAGGCGGATCATGCCGTCGCTGATGCCGAGTTCGGCGCGGGCTTCCGGCTTCAGGCGCTGATGCGTCGTTGTCGCGGGATGCGTGACGATGCTCTTCGCGTCGCCGAGGTTGTTCGAGATCTTCATGATTTTGAGCGCGTTCAGGAAGCGGAATGCCGCGGTCTTACCGCCTTCGACCTCGAACGTAACGATCTGGCTGCCACCGGTCATCTGCCGGCTTGCGAGTTCTGCCTGTGGATGGTTCTTGCTGCCGCAATAGAGAACGCGCGTAATGCCGGGCTTGCCCTCCAGCGTCGCGGCGATCTCGGCTGCCGCCGCGCACTGTGCGCGCACGCGAACGGGCAGCGTCTCCAGGCTCTTGAGCAGAACCCA
>JAEYYJ010000419.1 GCA_023430845.1 Pseudomonadota bacterium | reverse complement strand
TTCCGCGCCGTCACAATTCGCCCACGCTGAAGCCATAGAGGCTCGAAAGCGTGCGTCCACAGCCAGGATGTCGAGGCCATGAAAGAGAAGAGTTCGATCGCCCTCGTCGATGACGAGCGCAACATTTTGACGGCACTCCGCATGGCGCTCGAGGCAGAGGGCTACAAGGTGCGGACGTACCCCGACGGCGCGGCCGCCCTCGAGGCGCTGACCGAAGAGCCCGCCGATCTCGGCATATTCGATATCAAGATGCCACGCATGGACGGCATGGAGCTTCTCCGCCGCGTGCGTCAGCAGTCCGACATGCCGGTCATCTTCCTGACGTCCAAGGACGAGGAGATCGACGAACTGTTCGGCCTCAAAATGGGCGCCGACGACTATATCGCCAAGCCCTTCTCGCAGCGGCTCGTCGTCGAGCGCGTCAAGGCCGTGCTGCGTCGCGCCCAGGCCAAGGACGGCACTGCACCGCCGACCGAGGCAGCTCGCATTCTGGAGCGTGGCAAGCTGCGCCTCGATCCCGAACGCCACACGTGCCACTGGGACAATCGTCCGGTCACGCTCACGGTCACAGAGTTTCTTATTCTGCAAGCGCTTGCGACACGTCCCGGCGTGGTCAAGACACGCGATGCGCTCATGGACGCGGCCTATGATGACCAAGTCTATG
Source organism: Pseudomonadota bacterium (assembly GCA_023430845.1). Lineage (GTDB taxonomy): Bacteria > Pseudomonadota > Alphaproteobacteria > Rhizobiales > Hyphomicrobiaceae. The sequence goes on along the minus strand of JAEYYJ010000419.1, from coordinate 2,396 downwards.
TGGACGACCGCACGATCGACAGCCACATCAAGCGGCTCAGGAAGAAGTTCAAGCAGGTCGACGACGATTTCGACGTGATTGAAACACTTTACGGGGTGGGTTATCGCTTCAAAGAGACCTGACGGGCAGGCTCTGAAGGCCTCCCGCAGTGCGCGCCCTAAAAGCGGCGCCCGCTGAGCAGGATAGCGCGTCACTGGAAGCCCAGGCGAAAGGGCTCGGGACGATGCGCCAGACTGCCGGCCGCGAGAGCGAGGGAATTTGGCATGGCACTCGATGGCGACCGCATGTGGCAGGTCCCCGCGTCGGAGAACGACGCCGGCGCGATCGCCAAGCGGACCGCTCGCGCGCCATGGCTGGCCGCCGCGTGGCAACGCACGGTGGAGATCTGGCAGTATCTCGACACCCATGGTCCTATCCGAAAGCTCATTACCGCGCTCACGCGAACGCTCGCGCGGCGGATCGTACTCGCTAATCTTTTGGGCCTTGCCGTACTGGTCGGTGGCATGCTCTGGCTCAGCCAGCAGCACGCTTGGTTGATCACCGCCAAGTACGAGAGCCTCAAGGTACAGGGCGAGATCATCGCATCGGCCATTGCGTCGAGTGCGCTCGTCGAGCGCGAAGGGCGGCTGTCCTTCGACCCGGATCGGCTACCCGAGCTCGATGGCGTGCGCGTACCTTTCCGCGACGATGGCTTCGCGGCCATGGAGCTGTCGCTGCGCCACGAGCGGGTCATTCCCGTCCTGCGGCGCCTCATCCACCCGACGCACAACACGCGCGCGCGCATCTACGATCGGAACGGCAAACTGATCGTGGACTCGAGCGAACTGCAGGATCTGCAGTTCCCGCTGCCGCTCGATGAGGATCTGCGCGTCAATGCATCGGAAGAGGCAAAGCCCGTCGAGCGCGTGAAGGTCAAAAATTTCTGGACCCGGCTTTCGGGTTTCTTCGACCGTTCGGATCTGCCGATCTATCGCGAGATCGGCCGCAACGCGAGCGGCACCAGCTATCCGGAAGTGCGCCAGGCACTCAGGGGCGCGGCGCTGCCGCCGATGCTTCTGTTGACCGACGACCAGGAAAAGATCGTATCGCTGGCCGTGCCGATTCAGCGCCGCAATGCGATGCTCGGTGCACTGCTGCTTTCGACCAGGCCGGGCGAGATCGACGAGATCATCGCCAACGAGCGCTCCGGCATGGCCATGCTGGTGCTGCTGGCGCTGGCGGCGTCCGTACTCGCCTCGCTGCTGCTGGCACGAACCATCGCGGGGCCGATGCGCCGCCTCTCCGAAGGCTCGGAGCGGGTGAGCCGCAGCATCCACGCACACACACAGCTCCCCGACTTCGGCAACCGCCAGGACGAGGTCGGCCAACTCTCCACGGCCGTGCACAGCATGACGCGCTCACTCTATCGACGCATCGAATCGAGCGAGAAGTTCGCCGCCGACGTCGCGCATGAACTCAAAAACCCGCTGACGGCGGCACAGGTGATGGCTCAGTCACTTCACTATGCCCGCACGCCCGAACAGCGCGAGCAGGTCGTCGAGCAGGTTCTCGGCGAGTTGAAGCGCCTCAACCGTCTGATCACGGACGTCGCCAGCACGTCGCGCCTGGATGCGGAACTCGCGCTGCAGACGACAGCGCCAGTGGATATCCGCAATATCCTTCGTGACGTCACGGAGACCATCCGCTCAACCATAGAGAACGGCGAGCATCACATCGTGCTCGACATCCAGGATGGCCCCGCGCGCGCCGGCGCGTTCATCGTCAATGGACACGAAGACAATCTCGGTCGCGTCATCACCAACCTATTGGACAACGCGCTCTCCTTCTCGCCGCCCGGCGGAACCGTGACGGTGCGCCTGGTGTCGTTGAGCGATGGCGTCGAGATCTCAGTCAGCGACGAGGGCCCCGGCATTCCCCCGGAAAGCATCGACAAGATCTTCCAGCGCTTCTATTCGGACCGCCCTCAGAGCGACCGCACGCGCGGCAAGAATTCGGGGCTCGGGCTGTCGATCTCGCGCGAGATCGTCAGCGTCCACGGCGGTCATATCTGGGCTGAAAACCGCGGCGAGAACGGCAAGATCCTCGGCGCCTGCCTCCGCGTACGGCTCCCGGCAGCCGCGATCCGCGCGCGCAGCTGGCGCCACAGAAAAGAAGTCACCTGACCCTCGACAGCCCTGCTCGCGGCCGTCAGAATGATGGTCGCGCGTGCGAGTCCGCGGCACGTTCTCGACCGATCCCACCCAGCCATTCGATCACGGCACTTGATCGCAAGCCAGGACGATTGAACCGATGGTGGCAATGGCCGCATTCCTGCCGCCAGCGCTCTCGAAGCCGCGCTTCCGCCTCTTCGCGATCGGCCAGGCCATATCCATCATCGGCGGCTGGATTCAGCAGAT
>JAEYYJ010000415.1 GCA_023430845.1 Pseudomonadota bacterium | reverse complement strand
AAATAGCCACATGGGAGGGGCTCCCGCCAGTCTCAGAACTGGCGGAACTCAGTTGCCTGGAGTGCTATTGAAGCCCGGCGCCCATGGGACGGGCGAGGCTGCCCGTGGGAACCTCGTTCGGAGGGGTACGGCGGACCATCGGCGTGTCCTTGGCCGGCGGCCTGGCTGCAGGTGGCGTCGCTGGAGGCGCATTGCGGGCCGGAACGTCCACCGGCCGCGCCGGCTGGCCAACGGGCTTCACGGTGACCTGCTTCCACTGCTGGCTGACCCAGGTGCCTTGGATGGCTTCCGGCTTCAGGCCGTGCTTCTGGAGGAGCGCGTGCGCGTCGCGATACCACGCGGACTGCGGGAAGTTGTGCCCGAGCACGGCGGCCGAGGCCTGCGCCTCGTTCTGGATGCCGAGCGCCATGTACGTCTCCGTGAGGCGCATGAGCGCTTCCTCGACGTGGGCCGTCGTCTGATGTTCGGAGACGACGGTCTTGAAGCGGTTGATGGCGGCGACGTAGTTCGAGCGCTGGAGATAGTAGCGGCCAACCGTCATTTCGCTCGCGGCAATCGCGTCCTCGCCAATGCGGATGCGATTCTCGGCCTGTCGGGCGTACGGGCTCTCCGGATAGCGCGAGACGAGCGTCTTGAGCTCGGCGATCGCCTTGCGGGTTGCCGCTTGATCGCGCTGAGGATCCTTGATCTCGTCGAAGTGCGATGATGCAATGACGTGATGGGCGAGCGCCGCGTCCTTCGTGCCGGGATGCATGACGACATAGCGCTGCGCGGCAGCTACAGCCTCGGGGTATTTCCCGGACTTATAGTAGGCGTAGGCCGCCAGCACCATCGAGCGCCGCGCCTCCTGCGCGTACGGGTGATGCCGATCGATCTCCTCGAATTTCTTCGCTGCCGCCTCATTGCGCCCGTTGGCGAGCAAAGCGTCGGCCTCATTGTACATGACCCCGGGCGGATCGGGGTTCAGCGCCTTCAGCGCATCCGTATTCGACGACGAGCAGCCGGCGAACGACAAACCAATCAGAACTGCGACAATGCCGATCTTATGGCCGTGCCCCACCCTGGCAAACTGCGGCTTCTGCATTCCGTCGTCCTCACGGTGTCGGTCCGCATCGCGCTCCGATGCGCCCGCGCCCGTCCATTTCATTCCGTCCAAACGGCACTGCAAATGCACCGTACCGACTCATCTAGCACGGTGAGCCATCTACCGGCCACTCATGCATAAAGTCGGATTAGTCTCGTCCACCGTTATGGCGCTGATGCGGCGGCGCGCCCAAAACGATTCGGGCGCGCATCAACTTCAGTTGCGATTTGCAGCGAACTGCACTGCAGCCAGACCAAGCGAGGCATCGTAGCCCGCAATGTGCGGCGTCTCGCGAACCATCGGTGCGTGCACCACGGTCCAAGCATCGGCGTCGGCGAATAGAGCTTTGAGAACCGTTGCATTCAGGCGGTGACCGCCGCGCACAGAGCGGTAGGCGGCAAGCAGCGGAGCGCCCGCGAGCGCGAGATCACCGACCGCATCAAGCATCTTGTGGCGAACGAATTCCTGCGGATAGCGCAGGCCTTCGGGGTTCATGACGCGATCCTCACCGATCGCGACCGTATTCTCGAGCGACGCGCCGAGCGCGAGGCCCGACTTCCAGAGCATCTCCACGTCGCGCATGAAACCGAAGGTACGGGCGCGGCAGAGTTCCTGCCGGAATGCGCCGGGGCTGAGATCCAGCGCCATGCGCTGGCGTCCGATAACCGGACTGTCGAAGTTGATCTCGACATCGAGATGGAAGCTCGAATGCGGCGTGAGCTCACCCCAGCAATCGCCTTCCTGGACCCGTACCGGTTTCAGGACCTTGATGAATTTGCGCGGCGTTGCCAGTTCGCGAACCCCGACCTCATCGATGGCATCGACGAAAGCGGCCGCGCTTCCGTCCATGATCGGCACTTCTTTGTTGTCGATCTCGATGAAGCAGTTGTCGACACAAAGCCCGCGAAGGGCAGAGAGCAGATGCTCGACAGTACCGACGGTGACCCCCCGGTCATCGCCGATTACCGTGCAGAGGGTCAGGTTGCGCACCGCCCTCACATCAGCCTCGATTTGGGAGATAATCCGTCCCCGCTTCGACACGATGAAGCAAATCCCCGTGTCAGCAGGGGCTGGATGTATCACCACTGAAACCGGCGCCCCGCTATGCACCCCCGTGCCGGACACCTCGATCTCGCGCGCAACCGTTGTCTGGCGTGCACCGATGAATCGCTTCGACATGTAGCGCCGTCCCTCGATCCCCTTACGGCTCTCAGCTCACGGTCATACGGACCACAAGAAGAGAGCCCCCCAAGATCGTATCCAGTCGCTTGCCTACGCCACCACTTTTAAGGGTGGGGCTGTTTTTGATTGCCCCGTGCAAGCGTTCCGGACCCCGTTCTTAATCAAGACGATAACGTGATGCGCATCGCCATCACAAGTCACGCTTTCTTACGAAATGTTGCCGAGACGCCTCACCGCATAAAGCACTGAATTATAGGAACTTTATCGGCGCGATCGAGCTAACAGAATTGCATTTTCCACAGGCACTGCGCAGAGAACCGCATGATGGCTTGTGTGTGTCGCTTTTGTGATTCGGACTTCGGAAGGCCATTCCGCGATGCCCGGTTTGAACGCAGCGTTGTGTATATGCCAAGAAACCGGGCCTTGCCATCGGGGCGACCGAATCGACTTCAGCTTCTCCGGCCTTTGCCTCCGCCCACAAGACGATGCAGGAGGCCACCGCGCGGCGGCTCCGGTGGCGGTGCCGGCGGCTCCAAAGGCTGTGCCCGAGACTTCTGCTCGGAATACTTCGGGGCTTTCGCAGCGTATTCGCGCTGCCCCACTGGCGGGAATTCGTCGACGGACGGCATCCGCCGATAATCCCCTTCGGGCGCATGGCGCTGCGGCCTGGTCGGCGCCTCGCTGCGCTCCGCCGGGGCAGATGAACCGCCACCGTATCCGTGCCCCCCATTCTCCTCGATCACGACCCCGCCGGGCGCCCGCCACAGCTCGCGCGGCGCGGTGGGCGGTGCCGTGCGCTCGTGTGATTCGTAGGGCTCGTCATAACCGGCGTGCGGGTTCAGATCCTCCGGATTGAAGCGGCGGCGCGACGAATCACCTGACGTCGGCACGGCCGAAGCTGCCGGCGCGTGCTTGGTCGCCGCGGGCTGCGTCACGGGCGCGGCCTGCTGGGCCGTTGCGATCGACATGCCGGAGGCGACGATGGCGATTCGCATGCTGTTGTTCGCCATGCTGTCGTCGAACGACGCTCCGACGATGATGTTCGCGTCCTCGTCGACTTCCTGCCGCACGCGGCTCGCGGCCTCGTCGACCTCGAAGAGCGTCATATCCTTGCCGCCGATGATCGACAGCAGCACGCCCTTGGCACCGCTGAGCGTGAGATCATCAATGAGCGGATTAGCCAGCGCCATCTCGGCAGCTTTGCGCGCGCGGCCCTCGCCGGAGGCTTCTCCCGTCCCCATCATCGCCGCGCCCATGCCGCGCATGATGACCTGCACGTCGGCGAAATCCAGATTGATCAGGCCGTCCTTCATGATCAGGTCGACGATGCACGCGACGCCAGCGTGCAGCACCTTGTCCGCCAGGATGAAGGCCTCGGCGAACGTCGTCTTCTCGTTGGCGATGCGGAAAAGATTCTGATTCGGGATGACGATCAGCGTGTCGACGGAAGTTTTGAGCTCCGCGATGCCCGCCTCCGCGACGCGCATCCGCCGCGCGCCCTCGAAGTGGAATGGCTTGGTCACGATCGCGACCGTGAGCAGCCCCATGTCGCGGGCCGTGCGCGCGATGACGGCCGCTGCCCCCGTGCCCGTCCCGCCGCCCATGCCGGCAGCGATGAACGCCATATGGGCGCCTTTGAGCGCCTTGGTGATCTCTTCTTTTGCTTCCTCGGCCGCAGCAAGCCCGATCTCGGGTCGCGAACCTGCACCAAGCCCCTGCGTGAGGTTCACACCGAGCTGGATGCGATGCTCGGCGCCTGAGGACGCGAGCGCCTGCGCGTCGGTGTTCGCGACGATGTACGTCACGTCCTGAAGCCCGGACGCGATCATGTTGTTGATGGCGTTGCCGCCCGCGCCGCCGACCCCGATCACCTTGATGATCGGGCGTAGCTCGCTGAAAACCGGATGTTGCGGACCTGTGCCCATCGATGCCTCGTGTCCGTCCTGCTCAGTGAACCCGTGCGCAGCGCACTCGGCTCATCCCTTCGCGCGGCTCAGCCAGTTACCGATCCAGCTCACGTAGCCGCTTCCACGCCAACCGCGCAGTCCCCCAGTCCTCGCAGCGAAGTGCTGCTGCAGCGAATCACCGATGAGCCCGCTCACCGTCGCGAATGAAGGCCCCAGCATGTCGGCGGACATCCCCTCGATCGGGCTCGGCCGGCCAACGCGCACCGTCGCCGCGCGTGCTCCCCCCAAGTTCCCCGAGGCCTCCCCCATGCTGCCCCAAACGCTGTCGACCCCTTCGAGGCCGGCCCCGCCCCCGGTCAGCACGACCCGCTCCAGGATGCTCCTGTCGAGCTTGGCTGCGACGACCCGCTCTTGGACCAGCGCCGCGATGCCATGGATCCGCGGCTCGATCAGCGAACGCAACTCTGCCCGAGAAATCCGAGCCATTGCCTCGTCCTCGCCATCGCTGACGGAGAACGAGAACGACTCATGATCGTTCGAGCGCGCCGGCAGCAGTGTGCCATAAAGCGTTTTGATTCGCTCGGCTTCCGTCACCGGCGTGCCAAGGCGGCGCGCGATGTCGAAAGTCACGAGCTGGGCGCCGACCGGCAAAACCTCGGCCATGGCCAGCCGTCCGCCGGCAAATGCTGCCATTGATGTCACACCGGCGCCGATATCGATGACCAGGACACCGAGCTGACGCTCCTCCTCCGTGGTGACAGCCATGGCGCTCGCATACGGTGTGGCCGCGAGCTGATGCGGCTCCAGGTAGCAGCGCTCGACCACGGCGAGCAGGTTCTGCAGCGGGCCATCGTCGGCAGTGACAGCAACGAGGTCGGCGCTGAGCTCGCTGCCGGCCATGCCACGCGGATCGGCTACGCCCTCGGCACCATCGACATGCCAGGCTTCATTGTGGAACTGGACGAGCGTGCGGCCACCGCGTGCAGCAAAAGCCTCTCCGCCCGAGAGGGCGCGTGCGACATCGCCATCACCGACAAAGCCGCTCTCGGTGCTGACACGGGCCGCGAAACGCTGCGACTTGAGACGGCCGCAGGCCACGGCGACGCTCACCTGCTCCATGGTGACGCCGGCCATGCGCTCGGCCTGACCGACAGCCGCCCGCGTCGCCTGCTCGGCGGCATCGGGATCTATGACCATGCCGGCCTTGATGCCACCACTGCGCTGATGGCCGATACCGAGCAAGCGCGTGCGGCCGCCCTTATCGCCCGTCGCGATCAGGCAGACGACCTTGCTCGTGCCGATGTCGAGCGCAGCAATAATCGGTGTGCCGCGCGGGAGGGGCGGGGGCTTATTGCGGCTGCGGTCCGTGCTGTTCATGTTTACGCCCCCTCACAATGCCGAAGCAGATTTGCGTGGTGCCGGCAGGCTTGCCGGAGCCACGCCCGCCGATGCCGCCGGTGCGACCGGTCGCGGCGACACCGCGATACGATCGTCAACTCTCAGATCAATGACGCGCCGAGGATCGCCCAGAAGAGCAGCACTTTCGGCGCGCTCCATGAAGCGGCCGAGAACCGCCGCCTCGCCTTCGGCAGGAAGATGAATGCGGCTCCCATTGTCGAGATCGAGCGACCATCGGCGTTCGCCAATGCGCTCGGAAACGCGCACGCGCGCCGCGAGCGCAGGGTACTTCTCGAACGTGGCGAGAAGCGCGTTGAGGGCTTCTGGCGCTCCCACGCCCGAGATGCGCGGCAATGCTTCCTGCGTCGAGGGCGCAACGCGCGCGAGTTCCCGTCCTTCGGCATCGACGAGGCTCGCGCTGCCGCCATTGAGCCAGACCGCGATCGGCGTGCGCTCGGTGACGCGCACCTCGACGCTGCCGGGCAACACGCGCGTGACCGTCGCGCGGCGAACCCAGGCGAGCGCCTCGACACGGCGGCGCGCGGCCTCGGAATTGTAGCGGAGCAGCGACGTCGGCTGGTCGAGCTGGAGAGCTGCGAAGATATCACGCACCTCAGTGTAGGCGTATCCCGTTACGTGGATCTCATCGACGCCGAGGCCCGCCATGATCATCAGCTCGTCGACATGAGCACTGAGCGGAGCGGATGCCGGCAGCGCGCCCGTGCGGCTCACGACGACGAATGCCGCACCGCCGAGCAGAAGCGCCGCGCAGAACGTCGCCGGCATCCACGAGCGGCTATGGCGCGGCGCT
>JAEYYJ010000330.1 GCA_023430845.1 Pseudomonadota bacterium | reverse complement strand
TTTTGCGCGTGCACGATTGCCGTCTGGCTGAGCGGCGGCAGGCCCGATACAATTGAGCCATTGCGCATTCTTCCTTTGATTTGAGGAATTGATCCATGCAGAACCGCTGGGCTGTACTGGCACTGCTGTTCACCGTGCGCCTTGCTATGGCCTTCCAGTTCCAGGCCGTCGGCGCCGTCGCCCCGACATTCATGGATACGTACCGTGTTGCGCTCGCCGATATCGGGCTGCTGATCAGCATCTACCTTGCGCCAGGCATCGTGTTTGCCGTGCCAGGGGGCGCGATTGGCCAGCGCTTCGGTGACAAACCCGTCGTTCTGTTCGGGCTCGCCCTTATGATCGTTGGTGGTCTTCTCATGGCGGCCGCCACGAGTTGGCACTGGCAGATCGGCGCGCGTCTCATCGCGGGGATTGGCGGTGTGCTGCTCAACGTGCTGATGTCGAAGATGGTCACGGACTGGTTCGCCGGCAAAGAGATCGCGACGGCCATGGCAATCTACGTGAATTCGTGGCCCACCGGCATAGCCCTTGCTCTGCTCGTTCTGCCCATTCTCGCGTCTACGGGCGGCATTGTGGCAGTTGCGACGGTGACCGTCGTTCTTGCCTTCGCCGGCCTGATTTTGCTTGGCGCGTTCTATCGCGCGCCTCCAGGGCAAGGTGCCACTTCCACAGCCCGCATATGGCCGATGGGCGATGTGCTGAATGCGGTGCTCGCGGCCGGCTCCATCTGGGGTCTCTATAATGCGGCGCTCGGCATGGTGTTCGGGTTCGGGACGGCACTGCTCGCCGAGCGCGGCTGGAGCCTGACGGCCGCAGGCTCGGCGACAAGTCTGGTACTCTGGTCAGCGGTCGTATGCGTGCCCCTCGGCGGACTGCTGTCCGATCGACTTGGCAAGCCGCGAGAAGTGATGCTGGCCGGCTTCGGTCTCTTCGCACTGCTCCTGTTCATTTGTGCTCGCACCGAGAATGTCGTCTTCTGGTTTGTCTTGCTCGGGGTCGTCGCGAGCCTGGCTCCCGGAGCGATCATGAGCCTACCGATTCGTGTGCTCGCGCCCGAGGTACGCGCCATAGGCATGGGTCTTTACTTCACGATGTTCTACGTGTGCATCGTCGCAGCTCCCATCATCGCGGGGCAACTCGCCGTGATCACCGGCACATCCCAAACAGCTTTCGATTTGGGGATCGCTATGCTCCTCGCGTGTTTTGGGCTGTTATGGCTCTACGAGCGCTTCGCCAGACGCTTCACCACCCACGTCTGATAGGCCTCATCGCGTCGCAGCACGCATGGTACGCGCCCCCGCAAGACGACAAGTTCGCGCACCATCGCGTCGGCAATCGCATTCATCGGCAACCATCGTGCGCCAGCATCCCGTACCGCCTCTTGCAGCAGCGCTCGCCCTTCGGCCACATCCTGCTCGTGGATCTCCGCGATCGCGGCAACCTCATCATCACTCATGCTCATGGCTTCTGCTCCAGACGGGGAACGGATCGGGGAGCTGTCGCCAGCTCTTGGTATCAACGCGCCCCGAGTTCGGCAGCTCCATCAGGCAGCGATCCAGCGACGCTCGGATCGCGCGCTCGTCCATGTCGCGTGTCCCGATGAAGACAATCTCCTGCTTGCGGTCCCCGAATGGCTCGTTCCAGCGACGCTTGATCATCGCCACGTGCTCAGGATCCTGCGGCCAGCTCTCCTTCGGCATGGCGGCCCACCAGAACCCCGCCGCATTGTGACGCACGAGTGCGCCGGCCATGCTGACCTCGCCGCACCATTCAGGGCGCGTCGCAATCCAGAAGAAGCCTTTCGCACGCACGACGTTGGGCCACGTGCGGTTGAAGAACTCGTGCAGCTTTGCGGGCTCAAACGGTGTGATGGCTCGGTAGACAAAACTGCGGATGCCATACTCTTCAGTCTCGGGCACATGATCCCTGAAGCCATTCAGCTCCTTGAACCAGAGGGGATGGCGATGCGCGTTCTCGAAATCAAAACGGCCGGTATCCAGCACCTCATCGAGCGGCACGCGCCCCTCGGTTGCCTCGATGATGCGCGCGCTTGCATTGAGCGCGCGAACGATCATGCGCGCTGCCTCGACTTGCTGCAGCGTCGCAACGTCGAGCTTGTTGAGCACAACGACATCCGCAAACTCGATCTGCTCGACCAGAAGATTGACGAGCGGCCGGTCGTCATCATCACCGAGAGCCTGCCCACGATCCGCCAGGAAATCCGTCGAGCTATAGTCCTTCAGCAGGTTGGCCGCATCGACGACGGTCACCATCGTATCGAGACAGGCGACGTCCCCCAGGCTTACCCCGTTTTCATCGCGGAAATCGAAAGTAGCGGCGACCGGCAGCGGCTCGGAGATACCCGTCGACTCGATCAGCAGGTAATCGAACTTCCCCTGCTCCGCGAGGCGCCGCACTTCGTTGAGCAGATCATCGCGCAGCGTGCAGCAAATGCACCCATTCGACATCTCCACGAGCGCCTCGTCCGTGCGCGAGAGATCGGCGCCGCCATCGCGCACGAGATCGGCGTCGATATTCACCTCGCTCATGTCGTTGACGATGACCGCGACCTTCCGCCCCTCGCGATTATTCAGGACATGATTGAGGAGCGTGGTCTTGCCCGCCCCCAGGAACCCCGACAGCACGGTGACCGGCAATCGATGGTCCGGCCGCGCCTCCGCGTCTCCCAGATGCTTCATAAGCACTTGATCCATAAGCCCTCTCGCTTTCGATCATCTCATCTATATGTAATGTTATACTATTACATCTCGGCCGTCGAGTGGGGTTTATGTTCCACCTCTCGGGACGCGTGGAAGTGGGCTTGTTGAGGTCAATGCGGATGTGCAGTCTGGCATCTAACAAAACAACGGGTGGAGGAAGCGCAGATGCCGGAAATGGGGCTCGAGGGTAAGGTCGCGATCGTTACGGGGGCAGGCTCGCGCGCGCCGGGCATCGGCAACGGTCGTGCAGCGGCCATCCTGCTCGCGCGCGAAGGCTGCAAGGTCGCCGTTCTCGATGCGACGAGGGAACTCGGCCAAGCCACCAAGGAAATGATCGACGCTGAGGGCGGCACGTCCATGGTTGTCGTCGGCAATGTCGCCGATCAGGCATCGTGCGCAGCGGCGATAAAGGCCATCGCCGACGCGTGGGGCCGCGTGGACATCCTCGTCAACAACGTCGGCATCGGCGGCCCGATGGGCAACGCGGTCGACACGAACGCCGAAGCCTGGGACGCGGCGATGCGCATCAATGTCACGTCGATGATGCTCATGGCCAAGTACGCGATCCCCGAAATGCGCAAGCAGGATGGCGGCTCGATTATCAACATCTCGTCGATCGACGGCCTCAAGGGTGGCAATCCCAGCCTCTTCTATTCCGCATCGAAGGGCGCTGTGGTGAACATGACCCGCTCGATGGCTGCGCATCACGGCCCCGAGGGCATCCGCGTGAACTGCATCGCGCCGGGCTATGTCTACACGCCCATGGTTTTCGCTGCCGGCATGGAGGACGAACTGCGCGAGGCGCGGCGCATGAACACGCTTCTGCACACGGAAGGCACCGGCTGGGACATCGGCAAGGGCGTCGTCTATCTCGCGTCGAATCAGGCACGCTGGGTGTCGGGCATCATCCTCTCCATCGACGCCGGCTCAATGGCAGGCACGGTCGGCAATACCACGCCGACAAGGGCGTTCGACTGAGACTGCATGGCTCAGGGCCGCCGTTCTGATCAAAGCTCGCATCAACAAGAAACAACTCTGCGGAGGACTGCTCATGGCCGCCACGAAGGTCGCAAAACTCGAGACGCTTTCCTGTGATGCCGGTTGGCGCAACTACCACTTCGTCAAGATCACGACCGATACGGGGATCGTGGGCTGGAGCGAGTTCGACGAGGGTTTTGGCGCGCCGGGCCTGAGTGCCGCCATTCAGCGGCTCGCGCCGCGCGTCATCGGCCAGAATGCGCATGATCATGAGCGCATCTACAATGAGCTTTACGCGATCACGCGGCCCGCAGCCGGCGGCGTGGTAGCGCTTGCGCTCGGTGCCATCGAGAATGCGCTGCTCGATGCCAAGGCCAAGAGCCTCGGCGTTCCCTGCTACGAATTGCTCGGCGGCAAGATCCGCGATCGCATTCGCGTCTACTGGTCGCATTGCGCAACGTGGCGCATCAATCATCCGAGCTACTACAAACCCGCCATCACCGATCTCGACGGCGTCAAGAGCCTCGGGCGCGAGGTGCGCGAGAAAGGCTTCACGGCCTGCAAGACGAACATTTTCATCTATGAGGGCGAGAAGAATCCCAAAGGCTATCGGCCAGGGTTCGGCTCGCCCAATCAACCCGATCTGAACATCGAGCGGAACACGCTGCGCAATCTGCGCATGCACCTCGAGGCTCTGCGCGATGGTGTCGGCCCGGACGTGGATATCCTGCTGGATCTCAACTTCAACGCCAAGACAGAGGGCTATCTCAAGATCCTGCGCGAGATCGCGGACCTCGACATGTTCTGGATCGAGATCGACAGCTACAATCCCGAAGCACTCGGCTACATCCGCCGCCAGAGCCCGCATCCGATCTCATCGTGCGAGACCCTGCTCGGCATCCGCGAGTTCCTGCCTTACTTCCGCGAGCAGGCCATGGACGTGGCCATCATCGACACGCCCTGGAACGGCGTCTGGCAATCGATGAAGATCGCCAATCTCGCCGAGGCCTACGAGGTGAACGTCGCTCCGCACAACTTCTACGGCCACCTCTGCACCATGATGAACGCGCACTTCTCCGCCTGTGTGCCGAACCTGCGCATCATGGAGACCGATATCGATCGCCTCGCATGGGATCACGAGCTCTTCACGCACGTGCCCGAGTACAAGGACGGCCATCTCATCCTGCCGGATCGCCCTGGCTGGGGCACGGAGCCCAACGAAGCGGCGCTCGCCGCGCATCCGCCGAAGAACAATTCCGGGTTACTCAACTACGGCAGCGCAAAGAAGTAGCGACCGCCTCATGCTGCGTCATGGAAGATGATGCCGAGCGTGTGGCGACGACCGCTCAGCACCTCGCTCACGCCATGGCGGAGGTTAACGCGATAGGTTCCGCGCGTCCCGGCAACCGGCCGGTGATGGACAGCAAACACGACGGCGTCGCCCTGCCCCAGCGGGGCGACAGACGCACGTGACTGCATGCGCGG
>JAEYYJ010000298.1 GCA_023430845.1 Pseudomonadota bacterium | reverse complement strand
TCCTGGCCCTGCGCGGTCACGAGATTGAGCTGGCGGAGCGCGAGCGCGATCCACACGAGCGAAGTCAGCGAGAAGACGATCACCACCGTCGTCACCGCTGCCTGACGGAAGATGTAGCGTGAGAGCGTGCTCATGCCGGATCCGTCACAGGCTTCGGCGACCAGCAGTGGTCGCACCCCGACACGGCCAATCTGTCCCCCATCGTTGCGGCCATCCCCGGAATCACTAACGAATCTACAGGCCGCTCGTTAAAAAAGTTGCGCGAGCAAGGTGGCGGAAATTCGGCTGTTCATGGCTGGCCGCCTCAAGGTCGGCGCTTGAGGAATGCCAAGACGCCGTCCTTGTAGCGCCGGTCGCCAACCGCCTTCATGTGATCCCGGCCCTCGATCACCAGCGCCTCTGCACCCGGAATGATCGCCGCAAGATCTTCCGCCGAGCCGCCTATCACATCCTCACTGCCGACCGCGACCAGAACGGGACACGTGAGCGCCGCCAGAGCCTCGGGCCGAATGGGATCGCGCGCGCCTCGGATGCACGCTGCCAACGCCTTGAGATCGCTGCGTGTTTGCTCGGCGAAGGCGCGGAACGTGCGGGCCGTCTGGCTCGTCACGTCGTCGATCGTCGGCGCTTCGAGCGCGTGGGCGATCGGCCCCGTGCCGGCCATGGGTCGCACCATATTGATGCCGAGCCCGCCGAATATCGCGGACCGGACGCGCTCCGGATGCGCCATCGCGAGGAATGCCGTGATGCGCGCGCCCATGGAGTAGCCCATGACATCGGCCCGCGCGATCCCGAGATGATCGAGCAGTGCGCGCGCGTCTTCCGCCATGGCGGGCGCCGTATAGGCGGCTGGATCATAGAGTTTAGTGCTCTCGCCGTGTCCGCGATTGTCGATCGCGATCACCCGACGACCGTCGGCGACGAGCGTCTTCTCCCACCCTGTATCGCCCCAGTTCACCGTCCGGTTGGAGGCGAATCCGTGGATCAGCAGGATAGGCTCACCCTCCCCCTCGTCCAGGTAGGCGATCTCGATCCCATCGTGGTCGAATGTCGGCATGAAGTTTCCGGTATCCCGATTATTGGCCGCGTTCAAAGCCTGCCACAGCGAGGATGGCGGCGAGACTGGCACTCATGCCGGCGACACTGGACGTCTTTTCGACGTCGATCCATTCCGCCAGCGAATGCGCCCGGCCGCCGGTCCCGCCCGACCCGATCTTGATGGCGGGGATGCCGCGACTCATCGGAATGTTGGCGTCGGTCGATGACGCCTCATGCGCGGGCTCGAATCCATGGGCCCGATAGGCGGCGGTCGCGTATTGCGCGATGTCCGCGTGGCGAGGCGTGCTGCCCGCCGGACGATCGCCGACCATCTTGATTTCCAGCGTAATTGCACCCTCGTCCGTCGAGCGGGCAGCGTTTTCCTGCTCGACAGCCGCCATGAGGATCTCGCGGCAACGGGCATCCAACTTCGCCAGTTCGCTCGCAGACTCCGACCGCAGATCGATATCGATCCACGTTTCCTCAGGGATCGCGTTGATGGATGTGCCCCCACCGACGATCGAGACGCAGTATGTGGTGGCCGGTTCGGCGGGGACTTCGATGCGGCTGATGGCAGCGATCGCCTGCCCCATGGCATACATCGGATTGACGATGCCGAAGGCGCCGAAGCTATGCCCGCCGGGCCCTTTGAAACGCACGGAATAGCGCTTCGAGCCGACGCCACCGACGACAATCGTGTCCATGTTGGGGCTGTCGACGGTGAAGAACGCTTCGATCTTGTCGCGGTATCGGCCCTGCGTGAACAGGTGGCGTACACCACGCAGGTCGCCACGGCCTTCCTCGCCGACGTCCCCTACGATGAGGATATCGTTACGCGTGCGAATCTTTGCGGCGTCCATTGCACGAAGGAAGGCGAGGAGCACGGCAAGGCTGCGGGTATCGTCGCCGACCCCCGGTGCGTAGAGCTTGGTGCCTTCCCGCCGCACGGTGACGTCGGTGCCCTCGGGAAAGACCGTATCGAGATGCGCTGCGACGGCGATCAGCGATCCATTGCCGATCCCCCGCCGGACGCCCATGACATTCCCGATCGCGTCCTGCTCGACGTCATCAAGGCCGTGCGCGCGCAGCATGTCGAGGTAGGCGGCGGCACGCACGTCTTCCTTGAATGGCGGGGATGGGATCTCGGTCAGCGTGATGATATCGGCGACGGTCCGCTCGTGCTCGGCATCGAGTGTCTCGACAGCCCTTTTGAAGGCCGGGTCACGGAGGATTTCCGCGATTTCCTTGGTGTGATCGCGTTGCATAAGTCTTCCTTCCAGCGAACGAGCCAGCCCCCGCGGTGACGTTTGAGCTGCGACATCGCCCGCAAAGGGCTCCCCTACCATTTTGGCAAGTCAGCCGCTATGGTGCGCCGCACGTTTATCCGAAGCGGCCTACCGATGCCGCCCAGCCCCGAGGATCCTGCCGATGGCCGTGAGCGTCGTGCCGCATTTTGCCAATGACCTCGGCGTCGAGAAAATCTACATCGGCGCTAAGGAGCTCCAGTGCATGGGTGCGCGGGCGCCCTATGATCACCCCCATGTTTATCTCGACATGGGGGCGGATTCCCAGATCCTCTGCCCCTATTGCTCGACGCTCTATGTCTACGATCCTCGCCTCGGTGCCGGCGAGTCGGAGCCGAAGGGTTGCCTCGTCGAGGCGGAGGCAGAGGGGGTTTGAGCACCCCGCATGGCACGAGATGAGCCCGTCCTGATCGCCGGCGGCGGCATCGCCGGGCTCGCAACCGCACTTGCTCTCGCCAAGCGCGGCATTCCTTCCCACATTCTCGAGCAGCGTGAACGCTTCTCCGAAGCCGGCGCGGGCATTCAGATCGGTCCGAACGGCGTTCGCGCGCTGGAGGCGATCGGCGTCGCCCCAGGCCTCGCCGCGCG
>JAEYYJ010000290.1 GCA_023430845.1 Pseudomonadota bacterium | reverse complement strand
CCCCATTGTTGCCCTCAAAAACTCCTCGAATCCAATTAGTTCTAGAATCGTTAACCATGTGTTGCCGGAGCGCAACGATATGGCTTCGATACGCCACTTTAGAGCCACAAAGTGCCGACACGGTCATCTCGGTCCCGCACTGAAATGCAGGATTCAGAGCATGTGTAGGATCATGCCGGGACGTGCGGTTCGAGCGAGTGGCCCGCCGGGTTGCGGTCCCAAATAAGTGCCCAGAATGAGGCGCTCGCAGTGATGTTGAGAGCGCGCTTGGTGGCGTGAGCTTCCGGATTTGATCGCCCGCAAGGCTCGGTCCCTGCTGGCGGAAAGGACGAAGTTGTCTCTCGAGCTGACGTCTTGTCGGATGCGGACTTGGGCAGGCGCTATTGCGCTCGGGCTCGCCGTGCTCGTGGCGCCACCGTCCGCCGTTCCGGCGGACGCGAGAGATTCGGCCGTGACATTCGTCAGTCCCGCCGCAGCCCTGGAGCAGGGCATCAATGCCTATCGCGGCGGCTATATCGAGTTTGCCATTCCGGCTCTGCGATATGCTGCGAACAAGGGCGAGTTCATTGCCCAATACATGCTTGCGGCCATCCTCTCCGACAACTCGGGGCCGCATACGGATCACGCCGAAGCCTTCCGGCTGCTGCGCCAGATCGTCGTCGGCAACGTCAATGTCGATCCTGACGATGACCCGCGCGCGCCGTATGTGTCCAAGGCGCTGCTGTCGTTCGGCGAGTATCTGAACCGAGGCGTGCCTGAGCTGAACATGGCGCCCAATCCGGCCATGGCACTTCGCTATATCGAGCACGCGGCGAAATTCTTCGGCAATCGCGATGCGCAGTTCGAGCTCGCGAAGATGCTGATCAGCGGCCAGGGCGGCCGCAAGGACGACGGGCTCGCGCTGCATTTCCTTTCCACGCTCGTTCAGGGAGGCCACGCAGGCGCGCAAGCCTTCCTCGCCAATCAATACTGGCGCGGACAGACCGTCGAGAAGGATGAAACGCGCGCGCTGGCGCTCGCCGAGCTGGCCGTCCGAGGCGCATCTCCGAACGACCAACTGTGGATCGATGACATCTACCAGAACATCTACTGCGGCATGAACGAGCCGGGCCGCAGGGAAGCACGCCCGCTGGTCAAGCGCTGGGCGCAGTTCTTCGACTTCGGCCGCGCTTTCCGCCAGACTGAGGAGAGCCGCGCCGAGATCGTGCCGACGCGCACCTGCGGAGACGGTAAGCCGATTCAGCTTCTCGATGAGCTGCGCGGACCGGGTACCCTGCAAATTCAGCAAGACGGCACGCTGACAGCGAGTCCGATCAAGCCGGGCGTCGATCAGAACAGCGTCCGCGATGTCGGCGCGCCTGGGCGTCGCTGAGCGCGCGCTTCAAGCGGCGAGCTCCACCCATGCCGGCACATGGTCCGACGGCTTTTCCCAACCGCGCGTGAAGCGGTCGACGCCGGCACTACACAGGCGATCGGCGGCTTGTGGTGAAAGCAGAAGATGATCGATGCGGATGCCATCGTCCTTCTGCCAAGAGCCAGCCTGATAGTCCCAGAAGGTGTAGACGCCGGCGCCCGGATGGCAGGCGCGCACACTATCCGTCAGACCCAGACCGATGAGGCGGCGGAACGCTGCGCGCGATTCCGGTTGAAAGAGCGCGTCTCCTGTCCAGGCTTCGGGCCGGCGAGCATCGGCAGGCATCGGGATCACGTTGTAGTCGCCTGCAAGCACCATCGGTTCTTCAAGGGGCAGGCGGGTGCGCACGTAGGATTCGAACGCCGACATCCATGCGAGCTTATAGGTGAACTTCTCCGTTCCGATGGGATTGCCGTTGGGAAGATAAAGGCAGCCGACCCGGCAGATGCCCGCGTCGCCGGTCACGAGTGCCTCGATGTAGCGCGATTGTCCCGTGTCTGGCTCGCCGGGAAAGCCGGTGACGACGTCCTCGAGTGGGAGCTTGGAGAGTATTGCAACGCCATTGAAGCCCTTCTGGCCGTGGACGACGCACTGATAGCCGGCTTCGGCAATACGGTCGGCCGGGAAGCCTTCGGTAACGCTCTTGATCTCCTGAAGGCAGGCGACATCGGGCGCGGTCTCGCGGAGCCAGGTGAGTAGGCCGTCCAGCCGGGCTTTGACGCCGTTGATATTCCAGGTCGCAATCCGCATGGGGCCTCTCAAGTCTCCGTTCACCGCGTCGGAGGGCAGGGAGGGTGCCGACCCGCGTCGTAACTGTCTATTTACCGTGCAGGGCTAGTATGCCGGTCTGCCGAAGTGGCAGCGTGGCCGTTCACGTTTTCGACGATCGACATCGAGGCCGCTCGTGACGATTTCATACTACGGTGATGAAGCCCGCGCACCCATCCCGGCATCAGGGTTCATGACCTCTCTGATGCTGGCGAATGCCGTTGTCGCGATGACTGTCCTCTTTGCGTGGACGGCGGTCTCGCTTTACATCGTGGAGCCCGTTGCCTGGGCAACCTGGATGCCCGTCCGTCGCGGGACGACCTTCGAAGATCTTTTCGAATATCCATTCGTCTTGCTCTGGCTCATGCCTGCGGCTGGTATTGCCGGAGCCTGGGCGTCCCTGAAGTTCGGCCGGCGTGCCCTTGCGCTGACCTGTGTCGCCCTGCCGCTGGCGCTCCTGAGCTTCATCTTCGGCTGGTATCATCTCGCGCCTCCGAACTATCTCTGAGCGCCGGTCTGCGATCGTCTGATCGGGCCATCGAGCGCCGCCGCCCTATGCAGGGCGGGCGCGCGGCTGATCTGTCGCGGGCGCGGTGCAAGTGCTTCCCTCAGGATCGTTCTGCCACTAGGTTGCCCCCGACTATGCCTGTTGCTGGGCCGTCGCCACGCCTGTCGCTACCGGGGAAAGAACCTAGATGCCGCCTACCCCTGCCTCTTTTGTCGAGGTCGAGCCGCCGCTCGACGCATTTTCGGCTATCTACCGGCAGGGCCGCCCGCAGCTCGTGTGGACACGCCTCGTCGCCGACCTCGAGACGCCCGTGTCGGCTATGCTCAAGCTCGCTGATGGCCGACCGCTGAGCTTTCTTCTGGAATCCGTCGAGGGCGGCGAAGTGCGTGGCCGCTACTCGATCATCGGGCTCGAACCCGACACCGTCTGGCGCGCCTTCGGGGATCGCGCGGAGATCAACCGGAGCCCGCGCGAAACGCCCGACGCCTTCGAGCCGGAAACCGCGTCGACACTCGCATCCCTGCGCGCTCTCCTTGAGCGCTCGCGTATCGAGACACCGCCGAACCTACCGCCCATGGCCGCGGGCGTGTTCGG
>JAEYYJ010000318.1 GCA_023430845.1 Pseudomonadota bacterium | reverse complement strand
CGGCTGGTGGCACTGACGGTGCAGCAGGTTGTTGGGTGATGAGCGAAGCCATGCTGTCGCGATCGAGCGCCGGGGCGGGTGGTGCCGGCGGAGGTGATGACTGAGGCGATGCAAGCGGTGCGGCAGGTGGCTCGGCGGCCGTGGCAGCCTCGGATGCTGCTGCTGGTTGCGGCGCCTGAAGACCCGCGCCCAATTGGACGGGAACGGTGCGCACGGTCTCGATTACGGGGCCTACGGGCAATACCGGCTCGGCCGTGGGCGATTGGCCCTCGCGGATCAGTACCGGCGAGTTCAGCATGACGGGCTTGAATGTTTCGGTCTCAGCCGCGGACGTAGCAAGCGAGCCCGTCATGAAGGGGGCAGGTGCCGCGCTCGCTGCCATCTCGGGAATGTTCGCAGGTCGCGAGAGTGCCGTTGAAAGAAGACTGGCCGTTGCCGTGATGCCCAGTAGGCCGATGCCGATGCGATAGCGCGGCGTTCTGCGCACGATGGGGGCTGGCGCGCTCATCCGTGCTGCGCG
This sequence comes from Pseudomonadota bacterium, assembly GCA_023430845.1. GTDB lineage: Bacteria > Pseudomonadota > Alphaproteobacteria > Rhizobiales > Hyphomicrobiaceae. The sequence goes on along the minus strand of JAEYYJ010000318.1, from coordinate 6,157 downwards.
GTTCGGGGTGTAGGCAATCGGTGCCCGCCGCTCGATCTCCGCGGGAGGAATGGGGGGCGGTTCAGTTGGCAGCGCTCGGCTGTCTGGAGACTCGCGATCGACGTCGTGGAGTGCGCTGATGAGCTGGCGACGCCAAGAGTCGGCTGGCTCCTGATCCTCGTCGGATACGATGAGGATGTGCGTGCCGGGCTCCTCGTCGTGGCGCGCCGCTTCGGGCGCAGGCGCACCGGGCGCATCGATCTCCGCTGGCGTGTTCGTGCTTTCCCAGATGAACGTGTCCATCGGGGCAGCCGCGTTGGCGGTCGTTGCTGTGGTCGACTCGGCAGGTATTGCCGTGGCCGGTCGAGCTTGCAGACGGGCCCATTCATTTGGGCCAGACGGCGGGTTCATACGCAAACACCCCTCGTTCGGCAGCCCGGCCATCCCCTGGCCTGACTGCAGCGCTGAGCGCCTGCCCCGCCCTACCCCGCATGTAGAGTCGGAAACTCGCCGGCACCTCGCGCCGACGCACGTTCAGCCCCGTCAGGGTTGGAAATCCCAATGGCTGAAATGCGGCGGCGAGAGGGTAAATCTTTGTGAGATTATTACTGGTTATTACAGTGAGGAGACACGGCGTGCGAATTATGCGCGCCGCTTTTCCACGAGCACACCGGCCGCGATGAGGCGCTCGATGCTGGCCTCGTCAAAGCCGTTCTCGGAGAGCACCTGGCGCGTGTGCTGGGAGAACTTCGGCGGCGGCGCCTTCACGCTCGCGGGCGTGCGTGAGAGCTTCACCGGCGTGCCGATGCCCTTGTACCAGTCGGACTCGACGATCGCGCCGCGGGCCTTGGCATGGGGATGGTTCAGCGCCTCGGCGGTGTTCAGCACCGGGCCGCAGGGCAGGCCCGCCTTCAGCAGCTTCAGCGCGAACTCCTGGCCATCGACCTGGGAGAGCCGCTCCGTGATGATGCGGTTCAGCTCATCGCGATGCTTGATGCGGTCGCCGTTGGTCGCGAAGCGCGGATCCTCGGCCATCTCCGGTACGCCGAGCTCTTCGCATACACGCTTGAAGGAGCGGTTGTTGCCGGCGCCGATCATGACGTTGCACGTCTTGGTCTTGAACATGCCGTACGGCGCGAGATTGCCGTGCGTATTTCCCGAGAGGCCGGGGATCTTGCCCGAGAGGAAATAGTTCGCGGTGTGCGGGTGCATGAGGCTCATCGCGCTGTCGTAGAGCGCGGCATCGATGAACTGGCCTTTGCCGGAGCTGTGACGCTCGTGCATGGCGAGCATGATACCGATCACACAGTAGAGCCCGGTCGTGATGTCGACGACGGGGAGGCCGATGCGCATCGGGCCTGACTCAGGGCTGCCGTTGACGCTGTAATGGCCGGCCATGGCGCCGACGATGGCGTCATAGCCCGGGAAGCCGCCGAGCGGGCCTTCGGCGCCGAAGCCCGAGACCTTGCAGTAGATGAGACGCGGGAATTTCTTGGCCAGCTCGTCGTAGCCGATGCCCCACTTCTCCATGGAGCCCGGCTTGAAATTCTCGATGAGGACGTCGGCGCCCTCGAGCAGGCGCAGCAGGACCTCGCGGCCCTCGGGCTGCGCAAGATCGAGACCCACCGAGCGCTTGTTGCGGTTGATGCCGATGAAGTATGAGGCGTCCTCGCCGTGGAAGGGAGGGCCCCAGTCGCGCACCTCGTCACCCTGTGGCGGCTCGAGCTTGATCACGTCCGCGCCGTGGTCGGAGAGGAGCTGCGTCGCGAACGGGCCTCCCAGCACGCGTGTGAGATCGATCACTTTGATGCCGGCAAGGGCGCCGGCGTTGCTGGGGGCGGTCATGAGGCGTTCCTGGGTCGTTCTTGGCGTGTGGCAACAGCGAAAGAGCGGCCGCACCGGTCTGCCGGCACGGCCGCCCAGGAACTGTCTACAGCCTCACGCGCATCGCGCAAGGGTCCGCCTCAGGGGGCAGGGCTGCGTCAGCTTTCCTTGCGCAGGATGCGATCCAGGCTCAGAGGACCGCCGCCTGCCGCTGCGAGATAGAGAAAGACGAACGCGTAGAGCGCAGCCAACTCGCCACCATTCAGGATCGGATAGAAGTTGCTGCCGGCGTGCGCATAGAAGTAGGCGACTGCACACATGCCGGAAGCGATGAACGCAGCCGGGCGCGTGAAGAGCCCGACGACGAGCAGGGCCCCTGCGACGAGCTCGATGATACCAGCCGCGCCACCCATGGTAAAGGGCGAGGCGCCGCTCATTTTGGTGACGGGAATGCTGAGATATTTGGTCGTGCCGTGCTGAAGGAACAGCAGGCCGGACATGATACGCAGCACGCTCAGAAGTTGGCCCGAATAGGGTCGCAGGAAGTCCATGATCGTCCTTTCAATGTTCTTCAGTTAGCGCGTGACGCGCCGGCGGCCTTGTGATTCGTATCCCGTCGGCGTGCGAACCTTCCGTTGTCATTGTGACGTTCGCAATGCCTGCGCGCTTGGGACACGCTCAATTGAAGTGTCGTGAGCGGGCCGGGGTGGCGTATCGCGCTCGAATCGGGTCGGCCAAGAGCGGCATAACCGCCAATTCGTCGGTTGCAGGGTAGGGTGAATAAGGCTAGATCAGGGGCCGTCAGCGTCAAGCTGCGCATGCTGCCGTAGCTCAGTGGTAGAGCACTCCCTTGGTAAGGGAGAGGTCGTGAGTTCAATCCTCACTGGCAGCACCATTTTTTCGCTCACGCACCTATTCGCTTCGCTCATGTGCTCCGCGGGGGCGGCGCTCACGCCGGCACGCAGTCACGCGCTGGCCTGCGGCATTGCGAACAGTCACCACCTCGAAGGATGAACCAACGAGCAACGACATGAGCGATTCAACCCTCGCCACGAACCCGCCCCTTTTGTGAATAACTATTTATAAACCATAGTTGCTGTAGTCTGGTGCATAAGGGCACTTGCACAACCTACGGTAATGCTCGATGGTTAATCGAGCTCCGTGCTGTGCGATGGGGGTCGCCACACGTAGGAGGCCGCTGACCGGGAGGGACGCGGCAGGTGGACTAATATGATCTGGATAGCTCTGGTTTCGTTGCTGTTCTCTATGGGCTTCTTCTGCGGTGCCGTATGGGCGGCGCGGGATAGGCTCTGAGAGATCGCTTTCGGAGGCTGGCCGTGGCTCGGCTAGGCTAATTGCGTCTGAAGATGTTCAGGCGGCGCTGTCCTTGGCGGAGCCGAGGGTGGGCGTTCGTGATGCAGAGAATTCGCGCAACGTCGGGTTGCGACGCCGGGCGATGAGCGCGCGAGAAATTCCCGCAACGGCATCGATTTTCGCGGCGTCACGCGATTCATCAGAGCCCGGCAGCGCAGTACGCCCATCCACGTACTGACCGCGCAGGGCTTCCGCATCCGCTTCTGTCGCCAGCCAAAGCAAGTCGCCGGACGAGCGCGCGACGGATCGTGCGCCGGGAAGAATAGGCGCAAGCGCGGGCAGCAGATACTTCCAGGATAGAATCTGAAACAGGTTTCGCTCCCGGGCGATGTCGGTTCCGGGAACGACGCTCGGATTGAACGCGAACGTCGAGAAGCGCAGCTCCGCGCTGGCGAAGTAGCGCGCCGACATCAGATTGAGCAGCTTCGAGGCGCTATAGCGTGCCTCGCCGCGTTCGACACCTTCCGCCAAATGCATCTGGGCACGCGCACCGTCGGCAAGCACGTCCGGTGACTGCCACTCGGCCCGCGCAATGCCCATCAGACAAAAGGCCTGCGGATCGTGGACTTCACTCGACGTGAAGATCAGGCGGCCACCGGTGCGGATATGGGGCGCAAGGCTAGCGGCAATGAAGAAATGTGCGAGATGATTGACGGCGAAGCTCAACTCCAGGCCGTCAGCCGACAATCGATCACCCTCGACGACTTGAACACCCGCGTTGAGCACGACTGCGTCGATCGTCTCGTTGCCGAGACGGGCAACAACGGCATCGATGGCGCGCGCAACGGAATCGAGGCTCGCCAGATCCGCATCGACGACGCTGAGGCGATCGGCACCAGCTATCGAGTTCACGAGATCTGTGAGATGCGCGGATTGGCGCGCGAGAAGGATCACCTTCCAGTCAGGCTGCTCTGTCAGGAGGCGTTCGACCATGCGCCGGCCAAAACCCCTCGTACCTCCGGTCATCACCAGGACGCGGCTACTCGACATTGTAATGTTCTCGGATGCGAAGGGCTGAGCCCTTCAGGTTGCGGAAGAAATGCTGGCGGCTTCGCGCCGTGCTTTGATTTCATCAAATAACTTCATGCGTGCACGAGATGTGGCGCCTCACTGTCCAACATGACAAGGCAGCCAGCCGCAGGGGAGATATGCGGCGATCGCACCGACGTCTATTCCATCGCTAGGATCATATTCCGCACGACGGGGTAGATTTCCTTCTCCCATCGTTTGCCGTTGAACACGCCGTAGTGGCCGACATTGGCTTGAAGATGATGGCGTTTCAGATGAGGGCGCAGTGAACTGCAAAGATCATGCGCGGCCGCGGTCTGGCCGAGCGCGCAAATGTCGTCGCGGCCCCCTTCGACCGTGAGCAGCGCCGTCTTGCGGATGTGGCTCGGATCGACCTTGTGTCCGCGATACGTGAATTGGCCTTGCGCCAGCTCCGCCTTCTGGAAGACCCGGTCGATGGTCTCCATGTAGAATTCTTCGGTGAGATCGAGAACGGCGAAGTATTCGTCGTAGAAATCCTTGATTTTCGCGGCTTCCTTTTCCTCACCCTTGGCGAGGTGATTGTAGAGCTTGCGATGCGCGGCGGTGTGGCGCGCCATGTTCATCGACATGAAGGCGACGAGCTGAATGAAGCCCGGATAGACGCGCCGTCCGCCGCCCGCATAGCGTTTGGGTACGGCGTGGATGACGGAATTCTCGAACCACGCGAGTGATTTTGCGACCGCGAGCTCGTTGACCTCGGTAGGGCTCTCGCGCGGATCGATCGGTCCTGCCATCAGCGTCATCGAAACGGGCGTCGCCGGATGATTGGCCTGCGACATGACGGCGACGGCGCCAAGCGTCTGAACGCACGGCTGACAAACCGCGAGAACGTGACCGCCTGGGCCCATGCGGTCGATGAACTCGATGAGATAATCGAGATAGTCGTCCATGCCGAAGGAGCCCGCCTCCAGCGGCACGTCACGGGCATTGGCCCAGTCCGTGAGATAGACGTCGTGATCGGGCAGCATGGTGCGGACGGTGCCTGCGAGCAGAGTCGAGAAGTGTCCGGAGAGCGGCGCGACGATCAGGATGCGCGGCTGCGGCGTATCGATATCCTTCGCGAAATGGAGAAGCTTGCCGAAAGGGAGATCGAGCGCGACCTCCTCCGTGACGGGGACGTCGCGATTGCCGACGCGGACGCTGGCGATATTGAACGCGGGCCGCGTGTGGGTCAGCTCGAAGCGCGAGATCATGGCGAGCGCGGCCATGAAATGACCGCCGAGCGGGGTCGGGAAGCTCAGGCCATTCCCGAACGTCCCCCCGAAGGCTCCCATGGCCCAGCGGGCACTCGAGCGCATGACGGCGGCCATGTCGTCCTGCAGCTGGTAGGCCTGATAAAGCATACGTGCCCGGCTCCTAACCGCTTCGGCTTGCTTGACCGGTCAAGGCTAGTGCAGTCTATTGTGCAGCGCGAGAACTAAATTTGTGCAGCGCGGCGGTACCCGCAGGACAGGTTTGCAGTGATGGCGCAGGCAAGGCTGACGATATCCTCGAAAAACTATTCGTCGTGGTCTTTGCGTGGCTGGCTGCTGTGCCGGATGGGGGGCCTGGACGTCGTCGAGGAGCGGGTCGATATCGACGCCCCCGAGACGCGGCAGGAGCTGCTGCTATTGTCTCCATCCGTCCTCGTGCCGAGGCTGGTCCACGACGGGGTGACCGTCTGGGATACCCTTGCGATCGCGGAGTATGTGAACGAGATCGCGCCCGACGCGGGGCTTTTTCCGGCGGATCGTGTCGTGCGGGCGCATTGCCGGGCGGTTTCCGGCGAGATGCATTCGGGGTTCCACAATCTCCGCTCGGCTCTGCCGATGAACCTCAAGACGCAGCACAAGAAATTCAAGATTTTCTCGGGCGCGCGGCCGGATGTGGAACGCGTCAAGACGATCTGGGCCGAGTGCCTGGAGAAGTATGGCGGGCCATATCTGTTCGG